>DATLHN010000022.1:0-2738 GCA_035539875.1 Armatimonadaceae bacterium | reverse complement strand
CTCGGGCGGCGAGGGCGTCATCGGCCCCGGCGACGTCCAGTGGATGACCGCCGCCTCCGGCGTCGTCCACGAGGAGATGTACAGCCGGGAGTTCACGCGGCGCGGCGGCACGCTGGAGTTCCTGCAACTCTGGGTGAACCTGCCCGCGCGGGACAAGTCCGCCCCGGCCGGTTACCAGACCCTGCTCCGCGCCGACATCCCGACGGTGGCGCTGGACGGCGTCGGCGCGTCGGCCCGCGTCATCGCCGGGGAACTCGCGGGCGTCCGCGGCCCGGCCCGTACGTTCACGCCCGTCAACCTCTGGGACCTGCGCCTTCCGGCGGGCAGCCGCGTCACGCTCCCGGTCTCCAAGGGGCACAACGCGATCCTGGTGCTGACCAACGGGCAGGTCCGCCTCGGCGAAGGCAAGCCGGAGGCGCTTCGCGGGCCGTCGTCGGCAATCTTCTCGCCGGAGGGGGGCGCGGTCACCGTAGAGGCGACCGAGGACGCGTCCCTGCTCCTCCTGAGCGGTGAGCCGATCGACGAGCCCATCGCCGCCTACGGCCCCTTCGTCATGAACACCAAAGAGGAGATCACCGAGGCACTGACCGAGTACCGCACCGGCCGGATGGGGCGCCTAAATTAGCCCGTCCAACACGGGCACGGCGGTCAGTGCCGCCGCGCCCGTGTCCCGAATCGGTAAAAGCGCGTCGCGCCTGTCTAACGACACGGGCGGCGTCTGCGCGTACAATTCCGGCATCACTGTCCTGAAACGACAAACGGTATGAGGAGTGTGAGGCCGATGCTGACCGACGAACAGAAGGCGTTCTACGCCGAGAACGGGTACGTCCACGTCCCGGGGCTGCTGACCCCCGAGGAGGCGGCCCACTACCGGCAGGAGACCCACTGCCTGATGGAGCGGCTCTCCGCCCTCCGCAACATCGACGCCACCTGGGGCGCGGCGCGGGAGATGACGGGCGAGACGAAGACCGTCCTCCAGCACTGCCACGACGTCCAGTTCCAGTCCGCCGCATTCGCCCGCCTGATCGTGGACGAGCGCGTTACCGGGGTCGCCGCCGACATCATCGGCCCGAACGTCCAGCTGCACCACACGAAGAGTTTCGTGAAGCCGCCGGAGAAGGGGTCGCCGTTTCCGATGCACCAGGACGCCCCCTTCTTCCCGCACGTCAATCACAGCATGATCGCGGTTATCCTGCACTTCGACGACGCCCCGCTGGAGAAGGGGTGTGTGCGCGTGGTGCCGGGCAGCCACAGGGACGGCATTCTGCCGCACATTGGGCAGGGGGGGTGGCACCTCGACCCGGCGCAGTACCCCGTGGAGGAAGCGACGCCGGTCCCGGCGAAGGCGGGCGACGCCCTGTTCTTCTCCTACCTGACCGTCCACGGGTCGGGCATCAACGCCAGCGACGAGGCGCGCACGACGCTGTTGATCCAGATGCGCGACCCGCTCGACCCGCCCACCATCCGCACGCACGAGAGCCGGGGCCAGGGCATGATTCTGCGCGGCATTGACCCGTCCTGCTCCACCACGAAGCCCTCCTCGGACGACCCGAGCGACAACCCGACCCCGCGCGCCGACGGAGCGATGGGCGGCGGCTCCATGACGATGGGGGGCGCGATGTCCATGGGCGGCAGCGGGGCCATGAGCATGGGCGGGAAGTAGCCTCCGAGGCCTGGGGTACAATAAAAGCACTACACGACAGGGCACGCACGAGCGCGTGCCCTGTTCTGCCCATCTAAACCGAGGACGCCGTTCAATGGAGAACCGTTTTTCGCCCGCGGGCGGGGAGTTCCTGCTCGCCCCCCGCCCCGCCGGGGAGGTCTTCACGCCCGAAGACCTCTGCCCCGAAAGCCGCCTCATCGGTGACACCGCCGCTGACTTCCTGAAGTCCGAGGTCCTGCCGCACGTCGAGCGCATCGAGGGCGGCGACCACGAGTTAATGCATTCCCTGATGCAGAAGGCGGGCGAACTCGGGCTGCTCGCCGCCGACGTGCCCGAGGTCTACGGCGGGCTCGGCCTCGACATGCCGACGAGCGCGCTGATCGCCGAAAAGATCAACTACCAGCAGTCGTTCGCCCTGACGCACGAGGCCCACACCGTCATCGCCACCCTGCCCCTTCTCTTCTTCGGCACCCCCGAGCAGAAGGCGAAATACCTGCCGAAACTGGCCTCGGGCGAGTGGGTCGGCTCGTTCGCGCTTTCGGAGGCGGACTCCGGCTCGGACGCGCTCGCGCTGCGTACCCGCGCCACCCTCGCCGGGGACGGCACCCACTGGCGGCTGAATGGCATGAAGATGTGGATCACGAACACCGCGTTCGCACGCCTGTTCACCGTCTTCGCCCGCGCCGTGGACCCGCAGACGGGCGAGGAGAAGATCACGGGCTTTCTCGTCGAGCGCGACTTCCCCGGCGTCTCGTTCGGCGCGGAGGAGCGAAAGCTCGGAATGCGGGGCACGTCCACCCGGCGCGTGATTCTAGAAGACGCCCGCGTCCCTGCCGAAAACGCGATGCCGCTCGGATCGGGCACCTACGCGGCGTTCTGCGCGCTGAACCTGGGCCGCTTCAAGCTGGAAGCGGGCGCGGTCGGGGGGCTCAAGGAAATCCTGGCCGTCTGCGCGGCCTACGCGAAGCAGCGCAGGACGTTCGGGAAGCCGATCGGCGAGTACGGCCTGGTGCGGCACAAGCTGGCGGAGATGGCCGCGCGGACGTACGCCCTGGAGAGCATGGTCTACCGGCTC
>DATLHN010000021.1:0-21862 GCA_035539875.1 Armatimonadaceae bacterium | reverse complement strand
GCTGTCGGCGGTCCTGCTGACGTTGTGCTTCCCCGGCCCCGGCCTCTGGTGGCTCGCCTGGGGCGCGCTCGCGCCGCTCTACGCGGCGCTCGTCGTCCCGAGATCGGGCGCGACGGTTAAGGCGGACGGCGTCCGCGCCTTCCTCGTCGGCTTCTTCTTCGGGCTGTTCCTCCACCTGATCGGGATGTACTGGATGTTCCTGAT
This sequence comes from Armatimonadaceae bacterium, assembly GCA_035539875.1. Classification (GTDB taxonomy): domain Bacteria; phylum Armatimonadota; class Armatimonadia; order Armatimonadales; family Armatimonadaceae; genus CALEKU01. Next base: position 21,658 of record DATLHN010000021.1, on the reverse strand, counting down.
CGGTGGGGTGCCCTGGGCAGTCCTCTCGGTCATCGAGGCGGGGTGGTTCGGCCTGTTCGGCCTGCTTTGCGCCGCGCTGCTACCGCGCCTGCCCGCGGCGGCGCGCCCGTGGCTGTTCGCGGCGCTGTGGGCCCTACTGGAGTACGCGCGCTCGACGGGACGCCTGGCCTTCCCCTGGTTCCTGGTGGCGGCGACGCAGGCGCGCCCGGCGTCCCTCCCGCTCGTCCAGGTCGTCGAGTTCACCGGGCAGTGGGGGCTTTCCTTCGCCGTCGCCGCCGTGAACGGCCTGCTCGTAGAGGCGTGGCGCGCGCCCGCGACGGGGCGGAGACTAGGCACGGCGGCGGTCGCGGCGGCGGTGCCGGTCGCCCTATTCCTCTTCGGCAGCTACCGCATGGCGGCGCATACCGTCAAGGACGAGGCGGAGCGGTTCGATTCGCGAACCGTCGCCGTAGTCCAGGGCAACGTCCAGAAGGCCCCGCGCTACAGCGAGGAGGCGCGCGTCGCCGCCCTGAGGACCTACGAGGACCTTACCCGCGAAGCGGTCGAAAAGCACCATCCCGACTTCGTCCTCTGGCCCGAGACGGTGGTGCCGGGCTACCTGCTCCACGAGCCCTGGCTGTACCAGTCGATCGTTCGCCTCGCGCGGGAGGTGCGGACGGACCTGCTGGTCGGGGCTACGGACGCCGATTTCACGCTCAAGGAACGGCGCAACAGCATGTTCCACTTCGACGCCCGCGGACTGGAGCGGTACCGTTACGACAAGCAGCGGCTGGTGCCTATGGGTGAGTTCCTGCTGCTCCGCGACCTGCTCTGGCCGGTCTACGAGAAGTATGGCGGGTTCGAAATGGACTTCGTGCCGGGGACGCAGCCCGGGGTGTTCCCGGTCGGCGGCTACGGCGCGGGCCGCACCGAGATCGCGATGCTGATCTGCTACGAGAGCGCGTTCCCCCCGATCGCGCGGCAGCGGACGCGCGAGGGGGCGCGGCTTCTGGTGCAGATGACGAGCGACCAGACGTTCGACGGGACCAGCAACCCGCAGCAGCACGCGGACTTCTCGGTCCTGCGGGCCGTGGAAAACCGCCGCTGGTACGTGCGCGCGGGCTCCACCGGCCTCTCGCAGATCATCGACGCGGCGGGGCGGGTGCGGGAGAATCTGCCTTCGGGCGTCGCGGGGACGATCGGCGGGGCGGTCGCCCTGCGGACGGAGACCAGTCTCTACGTCCGGTGGGGCGACTGGTTCGTGGGGGCGTGCGCCGCGGCGGTCATTCTGGCGCTCGCGATACCCGCCGCGGCGGCGTCGGGGCTGAAACGTCGGCCGGGGACAGCAACAGAGGACGCCACCGGACCAGGCGGACGCCCTGGACGAACCAACCCGTCTGAGACGGGGCCGTGACGGACACGACCCGGCTCGCTTCCGGGTCGGCCTGAATCCACGTCCGACCGCCCAGGTAGGCGAGCGTGTGGAGGCCGGAGGCGGTCACCGCTATGTCTCCCGGCGCGAGGCGGGCGTAGTCCAGTTCGTTCAGGCTCCGCGCCTCGAACAGCGCCGCCGTATTCCCGCGGTACTCCTCGCCCAGCGCCTTCGCGGAGGAGTCGAACCACCAGAGTGACGCCGCCTGCCGCAGGAGTGCGGGGTTCGCCGTGCGCACGCCCTCGCGCAGGCAGGCGTCCATCATCCCGCGCCGGATCAGCCCCGAGCAGTCGATGCCGAGCCGCGTCTCGCCGCCCCAGACGTACGGCGAGCCGGAGTAACCCCGGAGCGCGGAAAGGTAGGCGGAACGGAGCGCCTCCGGCTCCGCGGGCAGCCCCGGCAGCTGCGCGACGCCGAGCAGGGCGAGGGCCGGGACCGCCGCCAGCGCGGCGCACGGGATCGGCCGCTTCCGGGCGAAGTACAGAGCGCCAGCCCAGAAGGCGAGTCCGCCGACGACGACTCCGAGGCGCAGCAGTCCGAACCGGAAGGGGAGGAGGAGGGCGACCGCGACGAGAAACCCGGTCAGCGCCCACAGGCGCCGCGCCAGGCGAGAGCGCGACCCGCCGGGAAACGAACCGAGCAACGGCGCGTCCTCCTCCTTACGGTGCCGCCGGGCGTCAGCCGATCAGGCCGTACGCCCGCAGGGCCGCGTCCACGGCCTTCTTCTCCGCGTCGTTCAGCTCGACCAGCGGCAGGCGGACGCCGCCGACCGGCTGGCCTATCCGACCGAGGGCGTACTTCAGCGGCGAGGGCGACGGCGCGCTGAAGATCGCCCGGGTGACCGGCAGGGTCTTCACGAAAAGGCGCAGCGCCTCGTCCGGGCGTCCCTCGAACCAGGCCCGGTGCATCGCGGCGAGGTCCGGCCCGATCACGTGCGAGACGACCGAGATGACGCCCGCGCCGCCGAGCGCGAGCGTCGGCAGGATCGTGGCGTCGTCCCCGCTGTAGATGAGGAAGTCGTCCGAGGTCAGGCGGGCGATCTCGGCGACCTGGGCCAGGTTCGCCGAAGCCTCCTTCGTCCCCACCACGTTCGCACAGTCGGCGGCGATGCGCGCCGTCGTGTCCGCGTCGATGTTGGTGATGGTGCGCCCGGGGACGTTATAGAGGACGACCGGGAGCGGAGTGGCCTCGGCGACGGCGCGGAAGTGCCGGTACAGGCCCTCCTGCGACGGTTTGTTGTAGTACGGCGCGACCGAGAGCAGCGACTTCGCCCCCGCGTCGTGCGAGCGCCGGGCCAGTTCGACTACCTCGCGCGTGTCGTTGCCGCCCGCGCCGGCGATCACGCGGTCCGCGCCGACGGCCTCGATGACCGCGGCGAGGAGGGCGATCTTCTCCTCCAGCGAGGTGGTCGGGGACTCTCCGGTCGTGCCGTTGATTACCAGGCCGTCGGAGCCGTTTTCGAGCAGCCAGCGGGCGAGTTCCGCGGCGCGCGCGATATCAATGTTTCCGTCCGGCGTCAGCGGGGACACCATCGCCGTGATGACGTGCCCGAATCGTGCGTTCTGACCTCTCACAGATTTCCCCTCTCGATCAGAAGCTGTGCGATCTGGAAGCCGTTGAGCGCGGCCCCTTTCAGGATCTGGTCGCCCGCGACGAACAGGTCCAGCGCGTTCGGGTGGCTCGGGTCTTCGCGAAGGCGGCCCACCAGCACCTCGTCCCGGCCGCTGGCATCGATCGGCATGGGGAAGTGATTGGCCTCCCGGTCGTCGATCACGCGGACGCCGGGGAAGGCGGCGAGCGCGTCCCGCGCGGCGTCGAGGCTCGGACGGGGGCCTTCGAATTCCAGGTTGATGCTCTCGCTGTGCGCGCGCAGGACCGGCACGCGGACGCACGTCGCGGTGATGGCCAGGTTCGGCTCGTGGAGGATCTTGCGCGTCTCCTTGAGCATCTTCAGTTCCTCCTCGTTGTAGCCGCTCGCGTCAATGGCGGTGTTGTGCGAGAAGAGGTTGAACGCGATCTGGTGTGGGAAGACGTCCTTGACGACCGGCTCTCCCGACAGCAGCGCGCGGCTCTGGTCTTCCAGCTCGCGCATCGCCTGCGCGCCCGCGCCCGAGGCGGCCTGGTAGGTGGAGACGACCACGCGGCGGACGGGCGAGAGCCGGTGCAGCGGCGCGAGCGCCATAAGGAGAATGATGGTCGAGCAGTTCGGATTGGCGAGGACGCCTTTGTGGGTCAGCGCGTCGTCCGGGTTCACCTCCGGGACGACGAGCGGCACCTCCGGGTCCATCCGGAACGCCGAGGAGTTGTCGATGACGACGGCGTCGGAGCGGACCGCCGCCGGGGCGAACTCTTTAGACCGCCCGCCCCCCGCCGAGAAGAAGGCGACGTCGATCCCGTTGAACGAGCGGTCCGTCAACTCCTCGACCGGGATGTCCTCCCCCTTGAAGCGGATGGTCTTTCCCGCCGAGCGCGCGGATGCGAGGAGCCGCAGCGAGGCGAGGGGGAAGTCGCGCTCCTCCAGCAGCTTCAGGAATTCGGCACCGACCGCGCCGGTCGCCCCGGCGATGGCAACACGATACTGTTTCATGACGTACGATGGGGTTCCTTTATCCGACATTTCCCGCCGGTTCCTTCGGCGGCGAACTCTCCGCAACGGTTTCGGCGGCGGCGGCGGCGCGCAACGCGACGGCGCTCACCCGTTCGGGCAAATCCTCCAGCGCGATCCTCTCGCCGTCGCCGGGGGCGAGGGAGAAGACCGGACCGGCGTCCTCCCCGGTTAACATCTCGTCCGGACAGAGCAGGACCAAACCCACGGTTCGTCCCGCCCGGAAGACCGGCTCCAGCGCCGCCATCAGCGCGCCCGCTTCCGACTGTTCGGGGCCGAGCTTCCGGCAGTCCAGTACGAGTACGTCCGGGGCGCGGTCTGCGAGTTGCCGGTGGGCGTCCACGGCGGACGCCGTCCACACCACGTCGAACCCGGGCGGAAACTCCTCGCGCCGCGGCGCGTCGCCGGAATCCGCGTCCGTCTCGCCGCCGCCTACCACCAGTACGCGCGGGACGCGTCCGACCGCGTCGCGGGCGAGCACGCGTACCGCGGCGCCCAGGGCCTCGGGCCGTACCGGCGACGCGAGCACCTCGACGCGCATCGGCTGCGAAAGATCGCCCGCGTTCCGGCGCAGACTGATCAGCGCGAGCGGGACGCGCCGGGTCGCGGGTGTCGCGCGCAGTAACGTGAATATACCGAATGAACGCGGGTGCTCGCCCGTATTCAGCACGATTGCGTCCGGATGGAGATCGCGCGCCCGCCGCAGCGCCTCGTCCGCCCTGGTCGCGCCGCTCGTGACGTAGCCCGCGCGCCGGAATTGCTGACTGACCAGATGGAGCAGCGCCGGGGTCTCGTCCACGATCAGGACCAGTCCGCGGTGTTCGGGCTGCGCGTCGCCGAAGGGAATCGTGGTGACGACCGGGGAAGCCGTAGCGGGGGTATCGCCCGCCGAGGGAAGCGTGAAGACGAAGCGACTGCCCGCGCCCGGCGCGCTGTCCACGTGAATGCTCCCGCGCATCCTATCGAGGATGGCTTTGGTGATGGCGAGGCCGAGGCCCGTCCCGCCTGCGTCGCGGGTGGTGGAGTTGTCCGCGCGGAAGAATTTCTGGAAGAGCTTCGCCTGGTCCTCCTCCGAGATGCCGATGCCGGTATCCGCGACGCTGGTGGTGACGACCGCCTCCTCCGGGACGACCCGCACCGTCACGCTGCCGCCCGGGTGGGTGTACTTGATGCCGTTCGAGATCAGGTTGACCAGCACCTGGATGATGCGGTCCGCGTCGCCGGAAACGGGAGGAATAGACGCCGTGTCCTCCGGGGCTTCGAACTGCAGGGTGACGCTGCGCTTTTCGGCTTCGTTGGCCATCATCCGCAGCGCGTCCCGCACGAGCGGCAGGTACTGCACCGTCTCCCGCCGGACGGTCATCCGGCCGGATTCGATCCGGGATACGTCGAGGAGGTCGTTGATGAGGTTCGTGAGCCGCCGGGTACTCGCCTGGACCATCGTCAGAAACTCGCGCTGTACCCCGGTCACCGGCCCGGTCTTGCCGCTCACCATCAGGTCCACGTAGCCGCGAATCGCAGTGAGCGGCGTTCGCAACTCGTGTGACACGGTGGAGACAAACTCCGTCTTCATCCGGTCCACGATCGTCTCCTGCGTGACGTCGCGGAAGACGAAGATGCGCCCCAGAAGCTCCTCGGACTCCTCCTCGCCCGCGCCGCGGTGGACTGGCGCGCTGTAGATCCGGAGCGTCCGCGGCGCGGGCTCGACGATGTCGAAGGTCAGGTTGGCGGTCGAGACCGGGTCCGATAGCAGCTCCCGGAACCGGTCGCGTACGGCGGCGCGGTTCTTGAAGCGCGAGAGCAGGAGCGGACTGGCCTGCTCGAACGTCTGGTCGAGCAGGAGGTCGGACTCGACGCCGAACAGGTCCCCAAACCTGTGGTTCACCAGGGAGAAACCGCCGCCGGTGTCGAGCAGGACGATGCCGTCATTGGTCGCGTTGAGGACGGCCTCGAAGCGCCGCCCGATCGCCCCTAGGGCCTCGTTCTGCGTCCTCAGGACGGCCTCGCGCTGGCCGATGGTGCGCGCCATGCGGCTGAACGCCCGGCCCATCTCGCCGACTTCATCCTCCCCGTAGTCGGCGTCGTCCAGGACGAATTGCGTGGTGTTGCCCTGCTCCAGCTCCTCGGCGGCGCGCGTCAACTGCTCCAGGGGGCGGGTGATCCCGAGGGAGATGGAGCGCCCCATTAGAACGGCCATCAAGAGGGCGACGACGGGCGCGCCGAGGGTGAAGGTGATCCGCAGCCCCTCGCTGAAGCGCGCGCGGACCAACTGCTGGTCCCGGTACCGGGTCGCGGCATCGACCAGGGAAGTGAGCGACGCGGCGACCGGCTCGAAGTTCTCCGAGCACTGGAAGGCGGCCACCTGCCGGGCGAATACGCTGCGCGCCGCCCTCTGGGTGCGCCGGGACATCTCCGGACTGGCCGTGCCGACGACCCAGTCGCGGTACGCGATGTCCACCCCGGAGAGCAAGGAGCTGAGGCCGGATTCGGGATTCTCGTCCGCGAACGCCGTGACGTCGCGGATGCGCACGCGGTAGAGGTTACGCGCTTCTATGTACTGCTGGCGGAACGACTCGTCCCGGTAGAGGATGAAGCCGCGGACGTTGTTCTCGGAGTCGTTGGCGGCGCGGCGCAGGTCGTACACCTGATCCACCAGGCGTACGGTGCCCTCGTAACTGCGGGCGACGCGCCCAAGAAGCGCCGCGAGGAAAATGGGGACGATCAGGCCCGCGACCGTCAGGACCGTAAGGGTCAGGAGGTAACCGAGGAATATCTTCTGGGCGATCCGGCGCGAGCCGAGCATGGGCGGAGCCTTAAAGCAGGTTCTCCAGGCCGACGACGAGGCCCCCCAGCGACCGGGCGCGGCGAACGGCGAGCAATACCCCCGGCATGAACGAAGCACGGTCGATGGAGTCGTGGCGCAGCGACAGCCTCTGACCGGGCGCGCCGAAGATGACCTCCTGCGACGCCACGAAGCCGGGCAGGCGCACCGAGTGGACACGGATTTCGCCCGCCGCCCGGCCACCCCGCGCGCCCGCGAAGGTTTCGAACGCTCCGGGCGCGTCGCCCTTAGGGGTTCCGCTAGCGCGCGCCGCGGCGATCATCTCGGCAGTGCGCGCGGCGGTCCCCGAGGGGGCGTCGACTTTGCGCTCGTGGTGCATCTCGATGATCTCGACGTCCGGCAGGAAGCGCGCGGCCTCCTGGGCGAAGCGCATCAGCAGCACCGCGCCGAGGGCGAAGTTGGGAGCGATGAGGCAGGGGGTGTGGTGCTGCGCGCAGAGGCCCCGAAGCTCCTCCATGTCGGCGGGTTTCAGGCCCGTCGTGCCGACCAGGGGAATGACCCGCAGTGGCAGCGCGGTACGCAGGTTGTCCATGACGACCTCGGGCACGGTGAAGTCCACGAGAACGTCCGCGCGCGCATCGCGAAGGGCGGTCGCCAGGTCGTCGCCGTGGTCCACCTCGGCGGCCAGCGTCATGTCGGCCTCGGCCGCGCTTGCTTCGCTGACGGCGCGCACGACCTCGCGGCCCATGCGTCCCTTCGCGCCCGCGACCGCCACGCGTATCGGTTCCGGCATACGTCTTTTTCCTCGGATCACACCGCCCGCGGGGCGGCTTTGGCGATGGGCTTGGGGCGGGGCGCGCGTCGGCTCTTCTTGAACGGGCCGACGGCGGCTATGGTCAATTTCGACAGGTCCTCTGGCAGGATCGCCTGCGCCACACGATGAACGTCCTCATCCGTCACGGCGTCGATCGCGGCCAGCACCTCTTCGAGCGGGATCACCCGGTCGAAGTAGACCTCGGACGCGCCCATGCGGTTCATGCGCGAGGACATCGACTCCTGCTTCATGACGATGCCGCTGCGGTACTGCGCCTTCGCCCGCTCCATCTCGTCGGTCGTGATGCCGTTCTGGCGGACCTCGGCGAACTCCTGGCGCACCAGGTCCAGGCACTCCTCGTAGGTCTCCGGGGACGTGCCGCCGTAGGCGACGAAGTAGCCGCCCTCGCGGTGGATGGCGGCATACGTGCCGACCGAGTAGGCGAGGCCGCGCTTTTCGCGGATTTCCTGGAACAGGCGCGAGCCCATCGAGCCGCCGAGGACCGTGTCGAGGATGGCGAGCGGGTACTTCTCCGCGTCGAACTGGCCGTAGGCCGGGATGCCGACGCAGAAGTTGACCTGGCCGGTGGGGCGGGCGTAGTTCAGGGTGTCGATCGAGAACGGGGGGCTGACATCCACCTTCGGCTCCCGCCCGCCCTCAAGCCCGCCGAGGTGCTCCCGGACGAGGTCGACCACGCGCTCGTGCTCCAGGTTGCCCGCCGCGGAGACGATCACGCCGCCGGGCCCGTAGTGCTGGCGCATGTAGCCGCGCAGGTCGTCCGGCTCCAGGGAGGCGACTACCTCCGCCGTCCCGATGACCGGCAGTCCGAGCGGGTGGTCCGGGTAGAGAGTCTGGGCGAAAAGATCATGGACGAGGTCGTCCGGGTCGTCGTCGCGCCGCTTGATCTCCTCCAGCACGACTTTACGCTCGCGGGCCGTCTCCTCCGGGTCGAACACGGAGTTGGCGTACATGTCCGAGAGGATGTCTACCGCGAGCGGCAGGTTCTCGGAGAGCGCGCGGGCGTAGTAGCAGGTGTACTCCTTGTCGGTCACCGCGTTCAGGTAGCCGCCGACCGCGTCCATCTCGTCCGCGATCTGCTTGGCGGTGGGCCTGCGCTCGGTGCCCTTGAAGAGCATGTGCTCGAGGAAGTGGGAGATGCCCCTGTGGGCGGGGTCTTCGTAGCGCGCGCCGGTGGCCACCCAGATGCCCAGGGAGACCGACTGCACGTACTCGATGGACTCGGTAACGACCCGGACACCGTTGTCCAGCGTCGTCCTGCGGACCGTGCTTGTCATGGCGTGATTGTACCGCGTTTCGGCAGGGCTTTTCGAGCCTCGGCGACCACCGCGCCGAGCGTGGCGACGAGGTCCTGAAGCCCCTGCTCGCCCTCCGGCCCGTCGGGACGCCACGAGGGTACGTGAATGAACAGATAGGGGATCGCCGGCACGTCCCCGCGCGCCATGGCTTCCAGAACGGCGTAGGCTAGGTGGTTGCAGAGGAACGCCCCCGCGCTCAGGCTCACCTGTACCGGCAGCGGCGTGCGCCCCTCCAGGTCCCGGGCGATGCGGGCGACGGGCAGCGTGGCGAAGCGGGCGTCCTGCCCCGCTGGGTGGATGGCGACGTCGCGCGGCTGCCCCCCGGCGTTGTCGCGGAGGCGGAAGTCGTCCCAGTTGACCGCCACCTTTTCCAGGCGCACGACCCGCTCCGGCCCCGCCTCGCCGAGCGACAGCATCAGGTCGGGGACGGACCCGGCCGCGGTGAGGCGGCAGAGCGCGCGGAGCGCCGCCCGTTCGGCGTCACCCGCGGTCACCGGGAGGGTGGCGAGGCGGGTGCCCGGCAGGGCGGCGAGCCGGATCGCCGCCTCCTGCGAGGCATTGACCCGGCTGCCGCCGAACGGCTCGAACGCGGTCAGGAGGAGCGACACCGACACTACGCTACTTTCCCATCGCGCGAAGCGTCTTCAGGCACCGGTCGGCGCACTCCATCGGCGGGTACGCGTAGCTCTCCTGCTCCACGATGTACCACTTCGTTCCGCCGGTGCTCTCGCAGACTCGGAAGATGTCGCCAAAGGGAACGTCACCCTCGCCGATCAGCGCCTTCGGGTTGTCCTTCGAGTACTCCTTGAGGTGGACGGTCACCGCGCGGCCCGGGTACCGCTCCAGGAACGGGAGCGCGTCCGACCCGCCGTGAAGGGCGTTGCCGGTGTCGAACTGCATGATGACGTCCTGCGAGGTGTTACCGAAGAACGTGTCCCACGGCAGCTCGCCGCCAGGCTCGAACGGTCGGAACTCGATCTCGTGATTGTGGTAGCCGGTCCACATGTCGTGCGGCTTGAGCGCGTCGGCGATGCCGTTCATCGTCCGCGCCGTCTCCTTCCACGCGTCGGTGGAGGAGCGCCACTTCTCGCCGAGGCCCGGCACAATCAGGTACTGGTTGCCGACGGTCTTGTGGAACGCGACGCTCTTCTCCATCTCGTCGCCGAGCAGCGAGTCGATGCCCACGTGCGCACCGGCCATTTTCAGACCGTTGTCGTCGAGCATCTTGCGCACGTCCTCGGCGCTGTGCCCGTAGAATCCCGCGAACTCGACGCCGTCGTAGCCCATCTTCGCCACGGCGCTCAGGACCCCCGCGAGGTCCTTCGCCGCGTCGTCGCGGACCGAGTACAACTGCAATGCGATTGGAATGGTGCCCATGAAAAAAGCCTACCTTGCTGTATTCGCAAGGTAGGCTTTCGACGCGGCTTCAAGGGGGACCTGCCAAACATCTGGCCCCGACTTAGGGAGCAGCGGCTCTTGGTGTCGATGGAGGTTATGGTTTCGGCTGCGACAAGAAGCAGACCCCGCCAAAATTATAGGATTCCGATCTTAGTACGAGCCCGAAACGCCGAGCTTTACCAGGCGCACTGTTTTTTGCCAGGGTCACCCGGTAGGTTCGCGTGCCCTGCAACTCGCACATGAATTTCATATTCTGTTGTGTACACGGTGTGGCCGTGCCCTTCTCACACACCGGCGTCGCCTGGCCGCTCAGCACCTTCTCTACCTTTTCGATATACCGTTCGTTAGGTTCAGGGGCATTTCCCCACTGACCGGATGACCCACGGCGGCCGGGGAACATAAGGCTGCTTGCACCCCTTTCGCGTTCTAAGCTCACAACAAACGTCACCATTGGAGCGGGCGTGCTTCCGCTCGCGTACTGGCTCAAATTAATGGTGACATCGAACGTAACGTGGGAGGTCGTAGTTGTAGCCACCGGGTCGTCCGGAGCAGCAGGTACGCCGCAGACGGTAATAGGGTCGTAGGTAACTTCTAGCCCCCCCTGTCCTGAAGCCTGACGCTTCCGGGGCGTTTGCGCGAGGGAGGGCAGCGCATAGATTCCGACCAGGGTACTGAGGAGAATTGCACAAACGACTGTAGCCCACTTGGTCACGGGTTTTAAGCTTCCTATTCTCTGCTGAGGTGGATCCTAATCGTGGACGTCTACCCTATCCACGTAGCCACGCGAATGCTGGGATTATTGACCTGTTCCATGATCGTCGATAGATCGAGGCTCCCGCCGCGGTCCCAGATCGCCCTTGCCTGCTCGGCTCCTGCGTCCGCCGAAACACGGGTCATTACCTCGGAGGCTGTCGTTTCAGCCTCGGAACTTGTTTCTAAGCCGTGCTTTGCGCGAAGAGAGGCCGCCGCGCTCAATATCTCCAGACTCCTTTCGGTACTTCCTCGATAGAACATGGTTTTGCCCAAGCTATGGAGAGCGGCGATAACATTCGCCATGTCGCCAAGTTCGCGCGCGCGCTGCAATTCTTCCGCAAAAAGTCCACCCGCCTCGTCGAAACGCTCCTGGCGAAGTGCAATTTCGCCTAACAGGTGTAGCCGTACCGCGACACCGTGCTGGTCTCCGTGCGAATGGCTTGTTACTATACTTTCGCGTAAATATACCAGGGCTTCGTCGAATTCCTCCTGCTCGATTAACACGGCAACGAGATTACTCAGGACCCGAGCGACGCGGGCGTCGTCGCCGGTCGCGCGGAAGTAGTCGAGTGCGCCGGTAAGCAGGGACCTGGCAGTGTCGAAATCGCGGCGCTTGCTGGCGATGATGCCGAGGTTGCCGCGCATGGCGGCGGCGCGGGCTTCGTCGCCGGTGCGGTCGAAGATTTCCAGGGCCGCGCTCAACTGATCCGCCGCGTCGTCGGTCCTGCCCTGGTTGAGCAGGAGCACGCCGAGGGCGCTCCGGGCGCGGCCTATCGCCGATTCGGGCGCGTTCCCGGATGCGGCGATCGCCGCATCCAGCCGTTGCCGCCCCTCGCTGAAGTGGCCGCGGACGCACCAGTACCAGGAGACGGCGGTGGCGATGCGTAGCGGGCCTTCGCCGCCGCCCGGGGCCGACATCGCGGCTCGGAGGTTGTCGGATTCGTCCTCCAGGCGGTCGAGCCACTGCTTCTGCTCCGCGCCGCGCAGGTGCGGCTCCGCCTCCTCGCTGGCGCGCAGGAAGAACTCCTGGTGGCGGCGGACGAGGGCCTCGTCCTCCCCGGCCTCGGCGAGGGCGCGGGAGGCGTACTCGCGGATGGTTTCGAGAAGGCGGTAGCGCGGGTCGGCGTCGGTGCGCTCCCGGCGGACGACGAGCGACTTCTGGACGAGGCCGTTGAGGGCCACGACCACCTGAAACTCGGGAATGGCGGCGTCGGAACAGACGGCGCGCGCGGCTTCGAGCGTCCACCCGCCTGAGAAGATAGCGAGGCGGCGCAATAGGGTACGCTCGACTTCGGACAGGAGATCGTAGGACCAGTCGAGCGTGGCGCGAAGGGTCCGGTGGCGTTCCTCGGTGGTTCGGAAACCGGAGGGCGCGTCCACTATCTGAGACAGGTGCTGCTCCATCTGCTCCGGCGCGAGGGTGGGCGACCAGGCGGCGACGAGTTCGAGGGCGAGGGGTATGCCGTCCAGGCGGCGGCAGATTTCGGCCACCGCGAAGACGTTGCGCCCGCCTACCCGGAAGTCGGGTGCAGCCGCCCGCGCCCGCTCCGTGAACAGGCGCAGCGCGGGGTAGCGGTCGAGCCAGGCGTCCGTGGCGTGCCCCTCCGGGGGTAGGAGGTCGGCGCGGCCGGGCCTGTCCGGCGTGGCGAGCGGAGCGACGGGAAAGACGTGCTCTCCGGGGACGCCGAGCGGCTCGCGGCTGGTGGCGACGATGCTGACGCCGGGGCAGCGCCGCAGGAGGTCGTTGCACAGGCGGGCGCACGCGGCGACGAGGTGTTCGCAGTTGTCCAGGAGGAGCAGTAGCTTCTTGTCGGCCAGATGCCCGGCTACTTCGTCCGGGAGGCTGCGACCCGCCGACTCGCGGACGCCGAGGGCTTCGGCGAGGGCGTGGCAGGTCTGCGACGGATCGGCAAGAGCGGCAAGGTCGATGAAGAAGACGCCGTCCGGGAAATGCGGGAGGACATCCGCTCCGCTCTGGAGCGCAAGCCGGGTTTTCCCGCTGCCGCCCGCGCCCGTCAGCGTGACGAGTCGCTGGCGGGGCGTTCCGAGCAGGCGGCGGTTGATGGCCGCCATCTCGTCGTCACGTCCGACGAAGGAAGTCAACTGGTGGGGCAGGTTGTTCGGGAGGCTGTCGAGCGAGCGGATGGGCGGGAACTGCTCGGGAAGTTCGGGCCGGAGGACCTGGAAGATGCGCTCGCGGGCGCTGAGGTCGCGAAGCCGGTGCTCGCCGAGGTCGAGGAGCCGCGTGTCGGCCGGGATTCCGGACTCGCGCAGCAGGCGTTCGGTCGCTTCGGACACGACGATCTGGCCGCCGTGGATCGCGCCGCACAGGCGGGCGATGTGGTTCAGCGGGGTCCCGAAGAAGTCGTTGTCGCGGCTCTCGGCGTCGCCCGTGTGGATGGCCATGCGGACGCGGAGGGTAAGGGGTGCGTCCTCCGGGAATTCGGCGATGAGGGCGCGCTGGGCGGCGACCGCGGCATCGAGCGCGGATTTCGCCGTCCGGAATACGCCGAACGTGCCGTCACCCGTGCTCTTGAAGACGCGCCCGCCCGCCCCCACGACCGCGCCGGTGAGGAGGGCGTCGTGGCGGGAGAGGGCCGTTCGCATCGCCCCCGGGTACTCCTGCCAGAGGCGGGTGCTCCCCTCGATATCCGTCAGCAGGAACGTTTGGGTTTGCAGCGCGGCGGCGTCTTGCCGGGTATCGGGCATCGCGACCTCCGTAAATGTGCCTGTTGTGGTGACGGTATCGCCACTATACCACGCATGCCCGGCCGGTAAACCGCGTTTGACAGGCGGCATCGGCTCCACTGTATAATCAGGCATGCCCTCTCCGCCGCTCACGGTCACCTTTCTCGGCTCCGGCACCTCGACGGGCGTTCCCATGATCGGCTGCGACTGCGCGGTCTGTGCCTCGCCCGATCCCCGCGACAAGCGCATGCGCCCGTCCCTCCTGGTAACCGTGCGCGCGCCCGGTGAGGAGGAGCGGCACATCCTCGTCGACACCACCCCGGAGATGCGGCTGCAGGCGCTCCGCGCGGGGATCGGGCGGGTGGACGCCGTCCTCGTCACGCACACGCACGCCGACCACATCTTCGGGATGGACGACATCCGCCAGTTCAACTGGAAGCACCAGCGCCCGATGTCCGTGTACGGGACCGAAGAAACGCTCGGGCACCTGCGCCGCACCTTCGACTACTGCTTCAAGGAGACGCAGACCGGCGGGGGCAAGCCGCAGTTGGTCCTAGAGAGTTTCGAGCCGTACCGGCCCTTCGAACTTTTCGGCGTTACGGTAACGCCGCTGACGGTCCTGCACGGCCGCATGCCGGTGACCGCGTTCAAGTTCGGCGACCGCTTCGCGTACGTGACCGACGTCTCCACCATCCCCGGCGAGACGCGACCGCACCTGGCGGGCCTGGACACGCTGATCCTGGGCGCCGTGCGCTACGAACCGCACCCGACGCACTTCTCTCTTTCGGAAGCGGTGGAGGAGGCGCAGGGCTTTCGGCCCCGGCAGACGTATCTCACCCACCTGTCTCACCACTTCCGTCACGCCAGCGTCGATGCCGACCTGCCGACCGGCGTAAACCTCGGCTACGACGGCCTTGCGTTCGCGGTCCCGGGCGCGGGGGGCAACCCACAGTGATCTTCACCCGCCGCTTCCTCTGGCTCGTCGCGGTGGGCATCCCGCCGCTGCTCCTCTCCGGGCTGTACCCGCCGCTCGCCCTGCTTTCCGTCCTCGTGAACATCTTCGCGGGCGCGCTCGCGGTCATCGACTACCTGCGGACGCCGCGCCCCGAGAACGCCCTGAACGCGGAGCGTCTGACCGACGACGCGCTCTCCGTCGCCGCGCCCAACGACGTCACCCTTCGCGTGCGGAACGCGACACGCTCGCGCCTCAAAGTCGTGGTGCGCGACGAGCCGCCCGCGGAGTTCACGCTTGCCGAGGGCGCAAAGGGGGTGCGCCAGCAGGCGATGAGGCTTGCGCCCTTCGAGGTGCGCGCGCTCCGGTATCAGGTCACGCCGCCCGCCCGGGGCGACTATCGGTTTCAGGACGTGTACGCCCGCATCGAGGGGCCGCTCGGCCTAGTCATCCGGCAGGGCAGGATTCCGCTCGCGGAGAAGGTGTCGGTCTACCCGAACCTGCGCGCGGTAGAGGAGTACCAACTGATGGCGCGCAAGGCGCTGCTCAGTCGCCAGGGCATCCGCCGGATGCGGGTGATCGGAGGGGGGCGTGAGTTCGCGGCCCTGCGCGAGTACACGCCCGACGACGAGTACCGCGTGATCGACTGGAGCGCGACGGCGCGGCGCGGCAAGGTCATCTCCCGCACCTACGAGGCCGAGCGCTCGCAGGACGTCCTGCTCCTGATCGACGAGGGCCGCCTGATGCGCCAGGAGGTCGGGCACACGCAGAAGCTGGACCACGTGGTCAACGCCGCGCTGATGCTGGCGCACGTCGTCGCGGAGGCGGACGACCGGGTCGGTTTGCTGACGTTCTCCGAGGAGACGCGGGCGTGGCTCCCGCCGCGCCGGGGCCGGGCCGCCGCCGCGTCCATCCTCGACGCGCTCTACGCGTCCCGGGCGGAGCCGATCGAATCCGACTACCGGGGGGCGTTCCGCTTCCTCGCCGCGCGCTGGCGCAAGCGCTCGCTCGCAGTGCTCTTCACGGACCTTTCCGACCCGGAGTCGAGTTCGGTCCTCCTCCGGGAAATCTCGATGCTGGCCCGGATGCACCTCGTGGTCTGCGTGGTCGTCAGCGACCCGCTCGTCGGCCAGCGCGCCCGCCAGGTCCCCGAGGACGCGAGCCACGTCTACGAGAAGGCGGTCGCCGAGGAGGTGATCGCGGAGCGCCGCCGCGCGCTCAACCTCCTACGCAAGCGCGGCGTGTTCGTGGTGGACGCCGAACCGCAGCAGCTCTCCGTAGAACTCATCTCCCGCTACCTGACCATCAAAAGCCGCTCGATGATCTGAGCCGCCCGATTCCCTCGCCCCGCTCGCCGTGGAACTGCACGTCACCCGTTTCGTTCACGTCACCTTCCGGAAGCCGATTCGAGCGGGCTGCGTAAGGAGTCGTAGCGTTGCGATAAGGGGGCGGGCGGATTAAACTGAGGGAGTAATCGACGGGCGAGGAGGGCGATGATGGCTGAAGACAACATTTTCGCGAAGATAGCGCGCGGCGAGGCTTCCGTCGAGGCGGTCTACGAGGACGAGCACGTGATCGCGTTCAAGGACATCAACCCGCAGGCTCCGGTACACGCACTGGTCATCCCGAAGAAGGCGGTTACCAACGTGCTGGAGCTGAAGGACGGCGACGCCGAGCTGGCGGGGCGCGTGCTGCTGGCGTGCGCGGAGGTGGCGCGGCGGCTCGGCATCGACGAGTCCGGCTTCCGGGTGGTACTGAACGCTGGCGCGGACGGCGGGCAGACGGTACCGCACCTGCACGCGCACGTGCTGGGCGGTCGCCCGCTGACATGGCCGCCGGGATAGGACGCGGGGAGAGCGACGAATGAGCGAGGAAATGACGGAATTGCCGGAGGGTACTGAGGCAGCGGAGGCGACGCGGAGCGCCGAAGCGCCGCGTGGCGTTTCCCGGCGGGACTTCCTGCGGCGGGCGAGCCGTGAGGCCGTGCAGACCGGCTCTAAGATCGTGCCGGGCGCGGCCATTGCGCGCGTGGTGCTGGGCGATGGTCCGGAGCCTACCGCAGCAGAGCCGGGCACCGGGGCCGAGGGTTCGGACGCGCCCGCGACGACGCGCCCGCATCGCGGGCCGCTCTGGAAAGTGATGGCTTCGTGGCGACAGAAGCGGATGGAGGGCGGCGAATCGTGACGATGATTGCGCGGGAACCGACCATGCGCGAGTTGCTGGACGTCGCGATGGACGCGGCGTACCTGGCGGGCAAGCTCACTCTCGCCTACTTCAACACGGGCGTCCGTCCCGACTTCAAAAGCGACGCGACGCCGGTCACCATCGCGGACCGCGAGGCGGAGAAACTGCTGCGCGCGCGCATCCTGAGCGCCTTTCCCGAGCACGCGGTGTTGGGGGAGGAGGAGGGGGCGACGGGCGCCGAGGACGCGGAGTACCGGTGGATCGTCGATCCCATCGACGGCACGAAGGCGTTCGTGGCGGGGGTGCCGCTCTACGGCGTGCTCGTCGGCGTCGAGGTGCGCGGGGAGCCGTCTGTCGGCGTGATCTACCTGCCCGGCGTGGGCGACATGGTCGCGGCGGCTAGCGGCCTCGGCTGTACGTGGAACGGACGTCCCTGCCGCGTCTCCGAAGTCGCGCACCTGAGCGACAGCCTGTTGCTGACCTCGTCCATCGTGCGCTGCCAGGCGCGCTCCGACGCGTTCGACCGGCTGATGGAGCGCACCCGGCTCCAGCGCACCTGGGGCGACGCGTTCGGGTACGCGCTCGTCGCGACGGGACGCGCCGAGGTGATGATCGACCCGGCGATCTCGCCGTGGGACTGCGCGCCGATGCTCCCGATCCTGCGCGAGGCGGGCGGGCGGTTCTCGGACTGGAAGGGCAACGACACGATCCACGGACCGGACTCGGTCGCGACCAACGGCGTTCTCTACGAGCAGGTCCTCGACATCCTCGCGAACGAGCGCCGCCGGAAGCACTGACAACTCTCATGCGCCTTGGCATCCTCCCGCTCGGACCGCTCCCGGACGCGCTCGCGTTCGCTCCGCTCGCGGCGGCGCTCCGCGCGGAGGACGTGGACGTCGTTGCTCCCGACTCCCTGCCGACGACGGCAGAGGGCACTGTCGCCGAGGCGGAGCGGATTGCCCGCGCCGACTGCGACGGCGTGTTCCTGCTCTGCCCGGAACGCCTTCCCGCGTCCGACCTTCCCCTTCGCTGCGCGCTGCCTCTCGCGGCGTACCCGCTGCTGCTCGGCGGGACGTTCTCTCCGGGCTTCCTCGCCGCGGCGGGCGCGCTGGAGGCGGTAGGCGGCCTTCAGGTCGATCGCCTGCCGCTCCTTTCGGGAGAACTCGGGCGGGAGACCGGCCGTGTACGGGATTGGCTGGCGGAGAACGAGCGGCGGGAGCGGCAGCGGGGCGTCGAAGCGGCTCGCCGCCTCCACGGCGAGCGAATCGCGCTGCTCGGTGAGCCGGTGGCGGGCCGGTCGGTGGACGCCGCGGGCTGGCTGGCGCAGTTCGGCGTATTCGTGAGCTCCCTCTCGGAGCGGGTGATCGAAGCGCGCGTGGCACGGCGGGCCAGCCGCGGCGAGGACGCCGACGCCACCGCCGTCTGGTACGCGGCGATCATCGCCGTCTGCGCCGAGGAGAGCATAGACTGCGCGGTCTTCGGGGGCGGCCGCTTCCTGGATAGACTCGAGCCCGGCGCGCTCCGATCTCACGTCCCGGAGGGGGAATCCGGCGTGGACGGCATCGCCGGAGGTGACTGGGAGGGTGCACTGACGCACCGTCTCCTCCGGCACGTCTCCCCGGCGAAGGAGGCCCGGGACGTGGACGTGGGCGAAGGTGTGGCAGTCACCGGCGAGGCATCGTCCCCCGATTTCGCTCACGAGGAGGCGACCTTCGCGCGGGTCCGGCGCGTGGCGGGACGCTACTCGTGTGACCTGTTTTTGGGACGCGTGATCTCAAGTGCGCAGCCGCGTTTCGATCCTGACGCGGCTGCGCTGGCGGCGGCGCTCGGAGCGGGACGCGTGCACTTCCTCACGGGCAGACATGCTGGCGCGGTTCGGGCTGCGTGTCATGCGCTCGACATCGACGTGCGGCGCATCGGCACGTCTCCGTAAAACCCGCTCGAAATTCTTTCGACCACCACTTTCCGGTTTATCTTCCGGTTGGTAGAGTGCGATAAAGAACTCCGGGGCCGGGGTAACCCGTGCTCCTAACCAACCTCTTTGAATGTGGAGATTCGCGCGGCGCGCGGCGGCAACTCGCCGGTCCGTACGTCCGGAAGGAGCGTGGTTATGGCGGTCATGCCCGACACCGCAGCGGCGGAAGGCTCCGAAGAGGGCCAACGCCCTTCGCTCCCCGGGGCGGAAAGTCCCGACGACACCGTCCTCATCCGCGAGACCGCGGACCTGATCCCCGAAGAGAATCACTCCTACGGCAAGCGCGACGTGACGGTCTCGCGCGCCCGGGTCGCCGTCTACGACGAAGCAGGGGTCGCCCTGCTGACGGTACCCATGTCCGACGTCAAGAGCGCGCGAACGGAGTCGCTCGTGGGCGGCGCGCGGCTTGAGCTTACCCTCAAGTCCGGCCAATTGATCCCGGTTGCGGAATTCACCTCGTCGGTCGCGGCGCGCTTCTCGGAGATGGCGCGCGGCATCGAGCAGATCGCCCAGGGCGAGGAACTGGCGATAAAGCTGACCGAGGAGAAGACGCGCTGCGAGAAGTGCGGCCGACTGCTGCCGGAAAAGGACGGCCGCTGCCCGGCCTGCGTCCGGCGCGGCAAGGTCTTCGCCCGCATCCTCTCCTACCTCGGCCCCTACCGTGGCAAGGCCGCCCTGGTCATCACCGCGTCGCTCGTCATCGCGGCGTCCTCCACGTTCCTCCTGCCGTTTATCAGCAAGGCGCTGACGGACCTTCTCATCGACGGAGTCCCGGGCGAGGCGAAGGACCCCGGGATGCGCGTTCCTCTCTCGGAGGGGCTGCGCCTCACCCTGCTGCTGGTAGGGGGGCTGCTCGCCACGCAGTTCGTCAACTCGCTCTGCATCGCCTTCAAGGGACACAACGTCGCCTTCCTATCCGGCAACATCGCCAAGGACCTGCGCGCCGACATCTACCGCGCGCTGGAGCACCTGCAGCTCTCCTTCTACGACAAGAAGCAGATCGGCGCGATCACGAGCCGGGTCACGCAGGATACCGACCGCGTGTGGGGCTTCCTGGTGGAGGGCGTGCCCTACCTCCTGACGGGGTCGCTGACGCTGGTCGGGGGGCTGATCTGCGCCCTGCTTCTCTCCTGGAAGCTGGCGCTGGCCATACTGATCCCGGTGCCGATCGTGGCCGTCAGCGGCGCGCTGCTCTGGAAGCCGATGAGCCTCCTGTTCCACAAGGTGGGACAGAAGTGGGGACGGCTGCACACGCAGCTAAACGAGAGCATGAACGGCATCCGGGTCGTAAAGGCGTTCGTGCAGGAGCAGGGGGAGTGGGACAAGTTCCGGCAGCGCAACGAGGAACTGGCGCAGGCGGGCATGGTCGTGGACCGGCGCTGGTACCGGTTCGACGCCGCCATGCAGTTCGTCGTCGGCTGGGGGCCCCTAATAAATTGGGGCTTCGGCGGCTACCTCGTGCTCAAAGGCGAGATGACCTTTGGCTCGCTGATGGCGATGCAGATCCTCCTCTGGCAGGTCTACGGGCCGCTCCAGTGGTTCGCGCAGGTGAACCAGTGGTTCAGCCGGGCGATGGCGGGCGCGGAGCGTGTCTTCGAGGTCATCGACGCCCAGCCCGAAGCCTACGAGCGGGCCGACGCGACGGCGATGCCCGAGGTCAAGGGGCGCGTCTCGTTCGAGAACGTCCGCTTCGGGTATGACAAGTCGAACCCGGTGCTGAAGGGGATCAACCTGGAGGTCGCGCCAGGCGAAATGGTCGGCCTGGTCGGAAAGTCCGGCGCGGGGAAATCCACGACCATCAACCTGATCTGCCGCTTCTACGAGGCCGACGCGGGCAGCCTGAAGATCGATGGCGTGGACGTCAAGGACATCAAGCTCGAAGATCTGCGCCGCCACATCGGGATCGTGCTCCAGGAGCCGTTCCTGTTCAACGGGACCATCGCGGAGAACATCGCCTACGGAAATCCGGGCGCGTCGTTCGACGAGATAATGGCGGCGGCCCGGGCGGCGTGCGCCCACGACTTCATCGTCGCCAAGCCCGACGGGTACGACACGGCGGTGGGCGAGAAAGGCGGCAAGCTCTCCGGCGGCGAGAAGCAGCGCGTCAGCATCGCGCGCGCCATCCTGCACAACCCGCGCATCCTGATCCTCGACGAAGCGACCTCCAGCGTGGACGTCGAGACGGAGAAGAAGATCCAGCAGGCCATCGGGAACCTGGTGGCGGGCCGCACGACGTTCGCCATCGCGCACCGGCTCTCCACCCTGCGCAACGCCGACCGTCTGGTGGTGCTGGAGAAGGGGCAGATCGCCGAGGCGGGCACGCACGCGGAGCTGATGGAGAAGAAGGGCGAATTCTACAAGCTGGTCGAGACGCAGCAGCAGACGTCCAAGGCGATCGCCGAGACGGTCGCGATCGCCGCGGGTTAGGGCGCGGGCGGTTCTTCCGCCCGCTCCGCGGCGGGCCGCAAGTAGGCGACGGTCGCGGCGGCGAACATCACCAGGTTCGCGACCGTCATCGGACCGGAGAGCATGGCCCACCCCTGGTTCGCCCAGTCGACGGATCGCTGCGCGTAGGGGAGGTAGTTGCTGTAGAGCACGAGCGCCTGGTTCAGAAAGGCCGTCAGTCCGAAGCCGACGGCGTAGGTGAGACCGGCGAGGCCGAACGGGGCGACGAGCGTGAAAAGCGCCGCCCCCGGCGCGATGTACCGCTCGTGCATCTGCGTGCAGAGCACGAAGAACGCGACGGCGCTGAGCGCGGTGGCCTCGAGGAGGTCGAGCCG
>DATLHN010000020.1:0-3901 GCA_035539875.1 Armatimonadaceae bacterium | reverse complement strand
CGACGCCAACCTGCGCCTGCCGGCCGACACCAACGCGGCCATCGAGATCAACACGAAGAGCGGCGACGTCCAGGCGGAGTTCAAGCAGGGCGGCAGCGAGAAGAAGGTGGAGGCGTCCGGCATGATCGCCGTGAGCGAGACCGTCGGCTCCGGCCCCGGCGCGCGCATCCAGCTCAACTCCGTCTCCGGCGACATCGAGGTCAAGCAGCAGGGGTAGGGGACTACCTTTCCCCCGTCCGCCCCCTCTCCCGGCCCCGGGAGAGGGGGCGGACGTTTTTTCAGAGGGGGGCGAAGAGGTCGACGACGTTCCCGTCCGGGTCGAGGACCTGGGCGTAACGCTGGCCCCAGAACGCGTCCCACGGCTCCTTGTGCGACGGGTGCCCGGCCGCCACGAGTTTGCCGTACACCTGGTCCACCTCCGCCGGGCTGTCGCACTTGAACGCGAGGCCCATCCGGTGGCCCACCGGCTGCACCCACCCCGGGTCGATCTGCTTCATCATCGCCACGGTGTTCCAGGAGATCCGGTAGCCGTTGGGCGTGATCACCTCAGCGTAGGGCTCGCCCTCGCCTCCTTCGGGCACTTCGAGCCCGAGCAGGCGGTAAAAGGCGAGGGCCCTCCCCATGTCTTCCACGACGATGCCGATCATGTCCGGCTGAACTGCCATTGCAGGCGCCCCCTTCGTCGCCGGGTGTGTCCGGCAAACGGTAGTTCATCGGCGTTCGTCCCGATTCCTGCCGGGGGAGGGCGGCGGGAGCGGATATAATCGAGGGCATGAGCAGGGAGTCGGGAGCGGCGGCGCTGGAGGCGGCGCGCCGCGTACTGTTGGAGGAGGCGGACGCGTTGACGCGGATCGCGGAGCGGCTGGACGGGGCTTTCGTGTCGGCGGTCGATCAGATCCTCGCCTGTCCGGGGCGCGTAGTGGTCACCGGTATGGGAAAGAGCGGGGCCGTGGGCCGCAAGATCGTGGGCACGCTGTCGTCCACCGGGACGCCCGCGCTTTTCCTGCACCCCGCCGAGGCGCTGCACGGCGACTTGGGGATGGCGACCGGGGCGGACGTCGCGCTCGCCCTCTCGTACTCCGGCGAGACCGACGAACTGCTGGCGATCCTGCCCGCGCTCAAGCGGCGCGTCCGCGCGCTCGTCGCGGTGACCGGAAACGCCCGCTCCACGCTGGCGCAGAAGGCGGACGTCACCCTCGACGTCTCCGTGCCGAAGGAGGCGTGCCCGCTGGACCTCGCCCCGACCACGTCCACGACGGCGATGATGGCGCTCGGGGACGCCCTGGCGGTGGCGGTCATGGAGGCGCGCGGCTTCGGGCGCGAGGATTACGCCCTGCTGCACCCCGCCGGGTCGCTCGGGCGGCGGCTGCTGCTGCGCGTGCGCGACGTAATGCGGACGGGCGACGCCCTGGCGGTGGTGGGGGAGCGGGCGACGCTGCACGACGCGCTGTTCGCCATAACCCGGGCGAACGCGGGCGCGGCCTGCGTGGTCGACGAAACGGGCCTCCTCTCCGGCATCCTCACCGACGGCGACACGCGCCGCTTCCTGACTGCCTCCGACAGAGCGAACAGCCTGAAGAGCCCGGTGGCGGAGGCGATGACGCGCGGCCCGCGCGTGGCGACGCCCGACCAGCTCGCGGTCGAGGCGCTGGAGCGGTTCGAGCGCAGCGGTGAGCGGGTGCGCGTGGGCGAGGTCCCGGTGGTCTCCGAGGACGGGCGGCCCATCGGCATTCTCACTCTCAAAGACCTCGTACGGACCGGGATTGTACTCAACGATGGCGACGCCTGACCCCCTCCTCTCCGACTCCCTGCGCGCGCGACTGGCGCGTGTCCGCCTGATCGTGCTGGACGTTGACGGCACGCTGACCGACGGCACGGTGACGTATACCGACGACGGGCGCGAGCTGAAGTCGTTCCACATCCACGACGGAATCGGCATGGTGCTTTGCGGTTTCGTCGGCGTCCGGATCGCCTGGATCACGGGCCGTAAGTCCGTCATGGTGGAGCGGCGCGCGCAGGAGCTGGGCGTTACGCACCTCTACCAGAAGATACGCGACAAGGCGACCGCGCTCGCGGAGATCGCCCTGCGCGAGGGCGTCTCCCCGGAGGAGATGGCGTTCATGGGCGACGACCTCATCGACCTGCCCGCGTTCCGGAACGTGGGGGTCGCCATCGCTCCCGGGGACGCCGTACCTGAAGTGCGCGCCGCGGCCCACCTGGTTACGGTGCGCGACGGCGGGCGCGGCGCGGCCCGCGAAGCCATCGAGGCCATCCTGCGCGCCCGCGGTGACTACGACGCCGCCCTCGGCGCCTACCTCCTTTCCCTCTCCCAGCCCCGCGCGAACACCGGACAGTAGCGCCGCCTGCTGCTCCGCTGTTGACAGAACCTCGCACTTAATCCACGTCATCCGTCGCTGTTCTTTCCGGGTTTCCGTTCCCGCTCCCAGTCTCTCTCCAGAGGTGAACGCTCTGTTCACGCCGCGCACAATCCGGCGGCGAGGAGAGGAGTGAGAAGCATGGTTACGATTCTGGAGATGCGGAGCGAGACGGCGGCGACCGAGACCGATTCCGACGCCCTGACCGAGACGATGGTGGAGTGTCCTCCGGTCGCGGTCGACAGCGACGGTCGCCCGGACCCGCAGTGGGTCCGCGGGCGCTGCCCCGAGTGCGGCGACGATCTCGTTTCCAACATGTACTACGTCGGCGGCAAGGGATACATCATCCGCTGGGAGTGCTGGAGCCGGCTGACCAAGCCGGAGAGCGACCCGGCCCGCTGCGCGTACTACAAGGTGCTCTGAAGCGGAGAGCGTGTCGGACGTGTGAGTGTGCGTTGCTTTACGAACGGACACGGTGAAGAAAGGACGACGACGGTGGCAAGCAACGATTGGGGCCGCGACGCGGAGCAGCGCGCGGGGCGCGAGATCGCGCGCGTGCAGATCTACAAGTACGTTACCAAGGACCGGGTACTGGACATCAGCGACATGCTGAGCCTGGACCCGAAGCGACATAAGATAGCCTTCACGCTCGTGGAGTTCGACGAGAACTACCGGGCGACGACCCGGGTGCGCCACTACGTGGACGTCCCCGACTTCAAGCTGGTCTGCTGGGACGTCCTGAACGGCGTCTTCGCCGAGTGGACCGACCACAAGGGCACGCAGCACGAGGACGGCTTGCAGGCCCGCGTGTTCACCGTCCGCAAGGACGTCAAGTACCGCCAGCCGTACGTCGTGAAGATCGACAACGGCGTGGGCGAGGCGCTGCCGGGCGGGGCCGTGAAGATGGTCCGCGCCACGGAGTCGCTGACCCTCCTGATGCCGGAGTGGGACGCGCGCCGGATGGCTCAGACGGTGCTCGACTACGTCCGCGACTGGGAGACGATCAACTTCCGCAAGCGGCAGGAGGCCCAGACGGTGTTGATCACGCTCCCGGGCGGCAGCAACGACGACGGCAATCAGCAGCACGCCACGCGCACCACCGATCCGCGGGAGGCGGACGGCGGCGCGGAGGCGGAAGAGGAGACGCCCCGCCGCCGCAAGCTCGCAAAGGCGGCCTGAGCGGCGGGCCTGCGCTGAGAAGCCCCTTCCCAGTAATGGGGAGGGGCTTCGCGCCGTTAACCCACCCTCCGCGGCTGTGCTATAATACGGCGACCGCACTTCGCGCGCCCGCCGTCCCTCGCAGCGCCGCGCGTGCGCGCCCCGCGGCCTATCTGCATCGGAGGACGAGCGAAAGACAATGCCCTACGTGATCTCGGAGCCTTGCGTCGGCGTGAAGGACAAGTCGTGCGTGGCGGTGTGCCCGGTGGACTGCATCCACGGGGGCGACGAGGACCCGCAGCTGTACATAGATCCCAGCGAGTGCATCGACTGCGGCCTGTGCGAGCCCGAGTGCCCCGTGGACGCCA
>DATLHN010000019.1:0-4696 GCA_035539875.1 Armatimonadaceae bacterium | reverse complement strand
AAGTGCCATCCCCGTCCGCCTCAGGCCCGTCCGCCTCAGGGAACGGGGGTTTCTGGTGTGTTCCTGAAGGCGATCGGCCGCCCGGGACGCCTCCGTCCTTGGAGGGATCCGGCGCCCGGCGGGAGAAAAGGCACCCATAGGTGCGCCGGGCCCAGGACAGCCGGGCCCAGGACAGCCGGGCCCAGGACAGCCGGGCCCCGGGGCTACCAACGGCGCGCAACGAGGAGGGGGCAGCGATGGGGAGGAGACGGCCGGGGTCGGGCGCGGCGCCGTTGGCTCCGGTACTGGCGCTGGGTTTGGCCCTCTGGACGCCGGGCGCCGCCGCCCGGGCGGACGTCGCCGTCGAGGTGCGTTTCCGGCCGCTGCCCGCCGACGTCCGCCCGCTGGAGGCGGCCCTGCGCGCCCACATCGTCGCCGCCGCAAAGGCCTGGACGGGCCGGCTCCGCACCCGCGACTGCACGATCACCGTCGAGTTCGGCATCCGGCCCTGGCCCGGGCGCGGCGCCGGGCGCAGCTTCGTCTCGGCGCCCTACCGCGGCGAGACGCGGGGCGGCAGGCGCGTCTGCGAGGAGGGCGCCGCCCAGGAGATCCGGACGGGCCGCGACCCCAACGGGGACGCCCCGGACGTCGAGATGTACTTCGACCCGGCCTACTTCCGCACCCTGTGGTTCGACCCGGACCCGGGGGCCCGCACGGCGCCGATGCCGTCCCGCGGCCAGCGGAAGCTCGACGCCTTCTCGGTCATCCTGCACGAGCTCGGGCACGCCTTCGGCTTCAACGGCTTCCGCGACCCGCGGGACGGCTCCCTCCCGGGCGGCTTCCTGTCGGCCTACGACCGCTGGGTGACCTTCGAGGGCGGGGACTTCTTCTTCAACGGCCCCAACGCGGTCAAGCTCTACGGCCGGCCGGTCCCGCTGGCGCGCACGAACAACAACTACCACCACGTCGGGGACAAAGGCGGCGCGGCCGACCCGCGCCTGTCCGGCGACCTGATGAACGGGGTCACGCTGGAGTGGAGCCGCCGCTATCACGTCTCCGCCCTGGACGTGGCGATCCTGAGCGACTGCGGCCAGGAGCCCAAGCAGCGGTGACGACGGTGACGACGGCGGCGACGGCGGCGACGCGCGGTCGGTCAAGGTTCGTACCGGTCGACCGCCCGCCTGTCGACCCAGCCGTTCTACACCGCGGACGCGTGCCTACTGCCCATTTCCCGCCTGTTCTACCGGGGCCCCGCCTGAGTTCACCGCCGGCCTCGTGTGTCATAACCGTAGCCCGCCGGGGTATCGCATTTTTCCTACCGCGTTTTATCACCGCTCTATAACGTTCTAAGTGCTATCCCCCGCCGTTTAACCTCTGCCCCAAAAACGTCCGTTTAAGAAACAGCAATGGAATTGACCGGATCGGGCAATCCTAAGCCCCGTCCCGAGGCGCAAGCGGAATCGTGAAGGAGAAGATGCTGCCTTCTCCGGGTATGCTTTCGACACCGATGTGGCCGCCGTGCGCCTCGACCGCCATCTTGCAGAAGGTCAGGCCCAGGCCGGTGCTCATATTGCGCCCCCCCTGGCGCGACTCCACCTGCCCGAACTTCTCGAAAATACGCTCGAACGCTTCGGGGGGGATGCCCTCGCCCGTATCGCGGACCGAGAAGACGAGGGAGTGTCCGTCCGCGCCGGGCCGCACGTCCGCGGTCACCGCCCCGCCCGCGGGCGTGAACTTGATGGCGTTGCCGAGCAGGTTCACCAGGACGCGGCGCAGCTTGTCCTCGTCCCCCTGGAACGGCGGCAGGTCGGCCGCGACGCTCGAGTCGAGGGACAAAGTCTTGCTTTCGGCGAGCGAAGCCACCTGCAGGACGGCCGCCGCCACGAGTTCGTCGGCAGATACCGGCGCGTGCTCGAGTTCCATGGCGCCGCATTCGAGCTTCTCCACGTCCAGCAGGTCGTTGATCATGCCCAGCAGCGTCTCCCCGCCGCCGATCGCGAGGTCCATCATCTCCCGCTGACCCGCGTTCAGGTCGCCGAGGACGTCCAGCGTCTGCATCCCCGTGATCACCGAGGTCAGTGGGGTGCGCAGGTCGTGGACGATCATCTGGGTAAGATCGTCGCGCTGCCGTTCGAGCTCTTGCAGGCGCGCGTAGTTCTGCCGCAGCTGCTCGAAGAGGCGCACCTCGCGGTCGCGCGCGCGCTTTTTCTCCAGGCAGGCGCCGACGCGCGCCTTGAGCAGAGTCGGGACGAACGGCTTGGGCAGGTAGTCCTCGGCCCCCATTTCGATGCAGCGCGCCGTGTTTTCCAGTTCGTCCAGCGCTGAGATCATGACGACCGGGATGTGCCGCAGCGTCTCGTCGGCCTTGAGCTGCTCCAGCACCGCGTAGCCGTCCATCTCCGGCATCAGGATGTCCAGCAATACCAGATCGAAGTCCCGCGCGCGAACCGACTCCATCGCCTGCCGTCCGTTTTCCGCCACCGCGACGCGGTGCCCCTGCATCCTCAGGCGGCGTGAAAGGACGTCGCGGTTCATCTCGTTGTCATCCACCACGAGCAGCAGCGCCACCGGAGGAGCCGCGGACGGACGCAGTTCCCAGGCTGACGGCGGCCCCTCCGGCGGCAGTACCGACGGCGTGGCCGACGCCACGGCCATGTTGCTGCTCCGGACACTGCTGCTGCCATTCCTGCTGGCGGGGAGCGTCGTTCCCTCGGGCATCGGCTCCGGCCCATTGTTCAGGAGGACGAGCAGCTGCCGCCCCGCCGCGCGGATCTTCTCCAGGTCCGGCACGAAGCCCCTCTGGCCCTCCTCCTCCGCCTGCTCAGCCAGCATCTCTGCGTAGCCGATGATCTGGTGCAGGGGCGTGCGCAGGTCGTGAAGGTATTGCGCCGGTAAGGCTGCCGGCCACGGCGCGGCGGCACTGCGGGGCGACGGTGGGTTCTCTGCGGTCATGGCGTGGCTCCTCCCGGCGCGACCCCCGCCGCCGCAAGTAGCGCCTCGATCTTCTCCAGCAGGCGCGGCAGCTCTACCGGCTTCGTGTCGTAATCGTCGCAGCCCGCTTCCAGGGCCTTGTCGCGGTCACTGGACATGGCGTGCGCCGTCAGCGCGATGACCGGGATGCGCCGGGTGGAGGGCGCCTTCTTCAGGCGGCGCGTCGCCTCCCAGCCGTCGAGGACGGGCAGGCTCATGTCCATCAGGATCAGGTCCGGCGCTTCGCTTCCCGCCAGGGAAAGGCCGCTTTCGCCGTCGAGCGCGAGGACCACTTCGTAGCCCCGGCGCAGCAGGCGTCGCGACAGCATGTCGCGGTTCGTCTCGTTATCCTCGACGAGGAGAATCTTAGACACGGGTGACCACCTTCGTCCTTTCCTCGGTCTCGCCGTCGTGGGCCTCGCCCCCGCCGCGGGGTTCCGACGGCATGCCGGCTGCCGCCCAGTCCGCCAGCAGGTCCCGCACCTGGTGCATCAACGCGTCCCGGGAGCAGCCCCCCTTGTCGAGGACCGTGCGCACGTTGCCGTTCAGACGGCGCATCTCGTCGGCGGTGAGTTCCTTCGCCGTTAGCGCCACGACGGGGATCGAGCGCCACTCGGGGTGCCGGCGCAGTTCGGCCACGAACGTGAAGCCGTCCATTTCGGGCGTGAGGAGGTCGAGCAGGATCAGCGCGGGCCGGTCGGCGGCGACGCGCTCGAGGGCGACCCGGCCGTTCTCGGCTTCGCGGACGGACCAGCCGTCCTTCTCCAGCAGCGAGCGCATCATCCGGCGCGTCGTGGCGTCGTCTTCCACCAGTAGCACCGGACAGGGTGGGTGCGGGCAGCGGTACTTGTTGAGCACCTGCGCCAGGTGCCCCCGATCGACCGGCTTCGTAATGTAGTTGGAGGCGCCGAGCGCGTATCCCCGCACCTTGTCGTCCACCATGGTCAACATGATG
Source organism: Armatimonadaceae bacterium (assembly GCA_035539875.1). Taxonomy (GTDB): domain Bacteria; phylum Armatimonadota; class Armatimonadia; order Armatimonadales; family Armatimonadaceae; genus CALEKU01. Next base: position 792 of record DATLHN010000019.1, on the reverse strand, counting down.
ACGGGGATGCCGCGCACCGACGGGTCGGCCTTGAGCCGCGACAGCACGGTCCAGCCGTCCATGCCGGGCATCATCACGTCCAGCGTGATGGCGACCGGCTGCAGCAGCCGCGCCAGGCGCAGCCCCTCCTCCCCGTCGCTCGCGGTCTGGACGGCGAAGCCTTCGCCGGCGAGAAACCGGCGCATCAGGTCGCGCTGGGTCGGGTCGTCGTCGATCACCAGGACGCAGGCCCCACCGGCCGGCGGCAGTGACAGCGGTGGCGGCACCGGCGGCAGTACCACGGCAGGCCACTCTGCGGCCGCGGTAGCGCCGCCGCCTTGCGCGGCCGCGACGGGAGTATTGGTAGCGGCTTCCGGGACTTGCTCGTCTTGCGGGACTTCCTGGTCCCGGACCACGGCCGGCACTTTGATCGTGAACGTGCTGCTCTCGCCCGGCACGCTGTTGACCGTGACGTCGCCGCCCATCAGCTGGCAGAAGCGCCGCGTCAGCGCCAGGCCCAGGCCCGACCCGCCGAACTTGCGCGTCGTGGAGGTGTCCGCCTGACTGAACGTCTGGAACAGCTTCACCAGCTGCGCGGGCGTCATGCCGATGCCCGTGTCGGCCACGCGGAACCAGACCCACTCGTTCCCCTCCATGGTCTCACGGGAGACCTCCAGCGAGATCGCGCCCTGTTTCGTGAACTTGGCCGCGTTGGACAGCAGGTTGAACAGGCTCTGGCGCACTTTCGTCATGTCGGCGTGCATCGTGCCCAGGTCCGCCGGGCACTGCACGCGCAGCGTGTTCCCGTTCGCG
>DATLHN010000018.1:0-6210 GCA_035539875.1 Armatimonadaceae bacterium | reverse complement strand
GGCCGCGATCATCGGGGTTCCCCTGCTCTTCACGATGGAGGTGTGGCAGGGCGGGAGCGTGCTGCCGCCGTTCGCCGGGGCTGGGATGCTGGTCTTCTCCCTCGTCGCCTGTACGGGCTACAACCTCCTTTCCGGCTTTCGTAACGACAAAGGGCTCCGGAAGGCCGTCATGGATGCGGTCGAGGCGGTCGCGATCGGGCTGCTGCTCGCCGGCCTGGTTCTGGCGGTGATTGGCGTGATCGGGCCGGGGACGCCGCTGGCGGACGCGCTCCACAAGGTATCGCTCGAGGCCGTCCCGCTGTCGATCGGCGCGAGCGTCGCCAATACTCAGTTCGACGCAGGGGACCGCTCCGCCGAGGAGACCGGCGAGGTCGAGTCTGCCTCCCGCGAGAACGGGAGCTACGCGCTCTGGAAGGACGCCGGTATAACCGCCGCCGGAGCGCTGATCTTCGCCGGAAGTATCGCCCCCACCGAGGAGGTCGCACTGATCGCCGCGCGGGCTTCCCTGTGGCATCTCGTAGCGATCGCGCTGTTCTCGCTGCTGCTCAGCTACGCGATGATATTCGTCGCTGACTTTGCGGGCCGAGAGAAACGCAGTCGAACCCCGGGAATGCTTCAATCTCCGGTGGGAGAGACGCTGCTTTCCTATGCGATCGCCCTGGTGATCGCCTTCGCAGCGGTCATCACGTTTCACGGCGTGCGCGCGGGAGAATCCCCGTTCATGGCCCTGTCGGCGACGCTGGTCATGGCCCTGCCCGCGACGATCGGCGGGGCCGCGGGGCGACTCATCGTCTGAGCGGAACCGACATTATGGATCAGCAGAAGCAAGGTCGGAGCGAGGAAGATGCAGCGAAGGCAGGAGGGGAGCAAGACAGGAGGCCGGGCGCGCCGGAATGGGTGACGTTCGCCGTGTCGATCCTGATCGTCCTGTCGGTGCTCGGGTCTCTAGTTTGGTTCGGCTTCCGGGATGCCACGGAGTCCGGAGGGGATGGCGTCCCGATGGCGGAAGCCCGGATCGATTGGCCGAAGATCACCCGGCGCGGGGAACGCTGGCTGCTGCCGGTCATCGTCGAAAACGTGGGCGAAGCGCCCCTGGAAGAGGTGGCGGTCGTCGTGGAGGAGACGCTTCCCTCGGGCGAGAAGCAGGAGACGGACATCGCCATCACGTTTCTCTCGGAAAAGGCGGAGGAGACGGTCTACGTCATCGCCGACGCGCGCCCGGACCCGAAGCGGGTCCGGGCGCGCGTCGCGACCCTGCGCACCCGGCACGACGCCCGTGGCTACTGACGCCGCCGGGGTAACTCAAACCTGCCGCATGATCTCGCGGTGGCGGTTCTGCTCCTCGTAGAGCGCGCGGTAGACGGCGTACTTGGCGTCGTGGTACGCGCGGGCCGCCGGGTTCGGCGACACAACCTCGCCGCTGCGCCCCATCGCCTTCATCGCCGCCGTCACGGACTCGTACGCGCCCGAGGCGTGCCCCCCGAGGATCGCCGAGCCGAGCAGGACAGATTCGGGCTCGCGCCCGAGGACGATCTCCATGCCGGTGGCGTCGGCGTGCTGTCGGAGCCAGAGCGGGTTCTTGGTCCCGCCGCCGGTGGCGACGATGCGGGAGATGCGGAAGCCCCGCGCGTTCAGCGCCTCGATGATCTCGCGCGTGCCGTAAGCGATGGCCTGTACGGTGGCGAGGTAGAGCAGGGCGTCGAAGTCGCGGCTCTCGTCGAGCGGAAGCCCGTCGACTACGCCGCGGGCGTGCGGGTCGGCGTGCGGGGAGCGATTCCCGAGGTGATAGTCCAGCACGTGCAGGTCGCGCGTCAGGTAGGCAGGGTCGGACAGTCCCGCCTGCGATGCGAGGTCCGCCACGTGTTCGTTGAGCACGGAGTAGACGGTCGTCCCGTTCTTCTCCGCCTGGTAGGCGAGGTCGCGGTACTCGGACGAGTCTTCGATGACGTGGTCGATCAGCGCGCCCGCCGCCGACTGCCCGCCCTCGGTCAGCCACGCGCCCGGGACCATCGCGCCGTAGTACGGCCCCCAGACGCCGGGGACGAATATCGGTTCGCGCGACGCCGCCATGTGGCAGTTGGACGTGCCGCCGATCAGGGCGATGACGGATTCGAGCGCCGCCAGGTCGGTAGAATCGCCGCCCTCCCATGCCGCGCCGAGCAGCCCGAGGCCGCCCGCGTGGGCGTCGATGATGCCCACGGCAACCTGGCACGCCGTGGTAAGGCCCAGGTGCGCCGCCGACTCGGCCGTGAGCGAGCCGATGCGCTCCCCGAGCGGGCGGATGTGGTCGCCGTCCGCGATCCTCGCCCCGTCGAGGGCGTCCCCGATTCCGATTGCGTCGTAGAACGCGCGGTCCCAGCGGCCCTCATGCCCGAGGAACGCCCACTTGCAGACGTTGGTGCAGAGCGAGCGGACGTCGCGGCCGGTAGCCCGGTAGGTGAGGAAGTCGGCGAGGTCCAGCAGCTTTCGCGCCCGCCCCCACGACTCAGGCAGGTGCCGCTTGAGCCAGAGCATCTTGGGCGGTTCCATCTCCGGACTGATCTTGCCGCCGACGTACTTCAGAACGTCGTATCCTCCCGCGTTTATCTCGTCCGCTTCGGCGGTCGCCCGGTGGTCCATCCAGACGACGACGTTCTGCGCGTCGGAGCCGTCGGGGGAGACGGTTACCGGCCGGTCCCCCTCGCCGAGGACTACGAGCGAGCAGGTCGCGTCGAATCCGATGCCCACGACGGCCTCGGGGCCGACCCCGGATTTCGCCAGCGCCTCGCGTACCGCCGCGCCCACCGCTTCCCAGATGTCTTCGCTGCTCTGCTCGGCGTATTCGGGGCGGGGCCGCCACATCTTGATCGGGCGGACGTCCATGCCCAGGCGCTCGCCGGTGAGCGAGAAGATTCCGGCCCGCGCGCTCCCGGTGCCCACATCGACGCCGACGACGTACTGCTGCTCCATCACGGTTTCACTCCTCGGAAGATCGGTACCCTATCGGATTAGCCTTCGGCGTCGCCGTGACCTCCGGGGTATTCTGAGACCATGGCATCGCGGAGACTGTCGGCGGAACAGAACGGGAGGGTGGCGTACGCGATCGCACTGATCGCGCGCGTTCCGGGGTACGAGTCGGTGGCGGCCGACCTGGAGGGGCGACGGGCGGCGGGGCGCATCCGATTCGACCCGGCGATGGGGGACCGTGGCGAGGCGAAACTTACCGGAGCGATCGTTCTCGGAAGCGAGGCGATGTACGCAAGCGCGCTCGGACTGGCCGAGACGCTGGTACACGAATACTGGCACGTCCGCCGTCAATTCCCGCTGGAAAAGACGGTCTCGTTCTGGAGCGGCGTCTTCACCGGCACCAACGTCATGCGGCGGTACGAGCGGCCCGCCTACGCGGCGGCGGCGGCGTTCCTCCGCGCGGCAGCGGAGGCGCTGCCCGAGTGGGCCGACGACGCCCGGGCCGAGGAGGGGGAGGTGCGCCTGGCCTACGCCGCGGTGTACGGAGAGAACCTGGTGGCGTGAGGTAGCGGGGGAGAGAGCGGCGACCACCGGACGGGCTTGAGGTTGAGGCAGCGGGCGGGCACCGGGCGCGAGTGGAGATACCCCTGCATTTCGTCACAGCCGAGCGACAGCAGGCACGCGCGCTGCTCCTCGCGCTCGACGGCGACGGCGACGGTGCGCTGGTGCAGGGCGTGGGCGAGGTCGATCAGCGCGCGGACGATGGCCCGGTCCTGGGCGTCGTCCGGCAGGTTGTCGATCAGCGTGCGCGCCAGTTTGACGCCGTCGGTCGGCATGGAGCGGAGCTGGTTCAGGGGGGCGAGGCCGTTGCCGAAGTCGGCGATGACGAGGCCGACGCCGCAGGACTTCAGGGCGCGCAGGACGTCGTTCGCCCCGCTGCCGCTCTCGCGGACCGCGCTTTCCGTTAGCTCCAGTGTCAGCAGCTCCGGCGGCAGGCCCGTTTCCCGAAGCACCAGCCGCACCCGGTCGACGATCTGCGGGTGCGCGAACTGGCGGACGGTAAGGTTGACCGAGACGGGGACGGTGCGGCCCTCGCCGTGCCACTCGGCGGCCTGGCGGCACGCTTCGCGCAGCGCCCATTCGCCGATGCTCACGATAAGCCCGGTCTCCTCGGCAAGGGGCAGGAAGTGGTCGGGGGTGAGGTCCCCGAGTGTCGGGTGGTTCCAGCGCAGCAGGGCCTCCACGCCGACGATGCAGCCGGTATTCAGATCGACCTGCGGCTGGTAGAGGAGCGCAAGCTCCTCCCGTTCGACCGCGTACCGAAGCGACGCCTCCAGCGCGAGTCTGCTCCGGCTCCCGGCGTTCATGGCGCGCCCGAACACTTCGTAGCGCCCGCGGCCCGCAGCCTTCGCGCGGTAGAGCGCGATGTCGGCGTGCTTGATCAGAGTTTCCGGGTCGGTGCCGTCGCGCGGCGCTACCACGATGCCGATGCTCGCGGAGACGAACAACTCGTGCCCTTCGAGAAGGAAGGGCGGGCGAAGCTGGGCGATCATCGTCTCCGCCATCCGCTCCGCCTCCGCCACCGATTCCGCGATCGAATGGCCCCAGACCGGCAGGAGGACGGTGAACTCGTCGCCGCCCATTCGCGCCAGGGTCCCGTTCTTGGGCAGCCAGTCCATGAGGCGACCGGAGACGCCCTGGAGGAGCCGGTCGCCGATGCCATGCCCGAGGGCGTCATTGATCTGCTTGAACCGGTCGAGGTCGCACAGAAGGACCGCGACCGCGCCGCCGGGGTGATCCGCCGCCCCGGGTTTAGCGCCGTCCGCCGCGACCCGGGATCGGGTCCGGCACCCCTCCAGCGCCTCTTCGAGACAGCTCTGGAAGTGCGCGCGGTTCGGCAGGTGCGTCAGCGGGTCGTGGCTGGCCTGCCACTGGACGAGCGCTTCGGCGCGCCGCCGCTCGCTGATATCGACCACGGTCCCCTCGAAGAAGGCGACTTCGCCGGAGCGGCTGCGCACCGCCCGGATCGTCTCTGAGACCCAGAAGCGCGAGCCGTCCTGGCGTATCGCCTCGGACTCGAACTCGGAGAGGCTGTCGCCGCCCGGGATACCGCGCGCGAGATCCTTGAGCAGATTGATGCGGCGGCCGGAGTCGGCGTAGAGGCGCGACCAGGGGTGCTCGCTCAGGAGCACCATCTCGTCCGGCGCGTCGAACCCGAAGAGGCGGGCCATGTGGGGGTTGACGTGGACGAAGTGGCCGTCCAGCGTACACTGGAAGATGCCGACGCCTGCGTTCTCGAACAGGCGGCGGTACTGCTGCTCGTCCCAGCGGAACGGGCGCGCGGGGCGGGTCCGCCGGTTCGCGGAGCGCTGGAGCATCGCGAGGCCGACCTCGCGCTCGATGCGCCCGGCAACGAGCGCGGCAAGCGCCTCCAGCGCGCCCGGCTCGATCGGGTTCGTCGCGCCGCCGAGACAGAGGGCTCCGAACGCCGGGGACTTCGTCCTCTCGCTGCCGAGTAGCAGCGCCCACGCGACCTCGCTCGGGCCGGTTCCGGCCGCGGCGGGGTGGCTCGCCGCGAGGAGCGCGGAGAGGTCACCCGGCGGTGGCGCCGGCGGCGTCCGTGGGGACGGGGAAGGGTTAACCAGGATCGCCCACTCGCCGCCGCCGGCCGGGTCGGAGAGGAATATCCCCGCCCACTGCGCGCCCGTGAGGGCGCACGCGAGACGCGTGACATCGCTGCACGCCGCGGCGGCGATTCGCCGCTGGGCGAGAAGGTTCCGAACGTCTACTTTGGGTGCGGAGGAAGAAGCCATGCTGCCGGGAGGGGATCTGCCCTGCACCGGGTTGCTTACCCGGTACATATCCTGTAATTGTTTCGGCGGGTTTACTCGTAATTCGCAGGGTTTTTTTAGCGACGGCGCCTAAAATCTCGTGAAAAAAACAGTAAGGGCCGCGCGATCCGCGCGGCCCTTAGGCTTTTCAGGGGATATGGATCGCTACAGGCGGAGTTCGATGATGGCCGAGACGCCGACGCCCTTTACGCGCGAGATCGAACTGACGTCGTCGGGCTTGGTCGTGTCCACGGGGATCAGGCCGCGGATGCGCAGCTCGTTGCCGATCTTGGTCTGCGCCTCCACCTGCGCTACCGCCTTTACGCGGTCCACCTGGGCCTTCGGCCCGGACACCTGGACCGCGCCGACGTACGCCCCACGCCCGATCGTGACGATGGGGACCACGCGCGTCGACTCCTGCACGCCGTCGGGC
>DATLHN010000017.1:0-3692 GCA_035539875.1 Armatimonadaceae bacterium | reverse complement strand
GGCGGGGTATGCCCTGTACCGGCGCGAGCCAAAGTTCGTGTACCTCCGCCAGCACTTCGTGCGGGCGGAACACCGGCGCACGGGGATCGCCCGGGACGCGCTCGCGTGGCTGCGGGAACACGACTGGGCGGACGCCCCGCGGGTCCGGATCGACGTGCTCGTCGGGAACTCGGGCGCGATCGCGTTCTGGCGGGCGGCCGGCTTCCGCGACTACTGCCTGACGATGGAGTGGGAGCCGGCCACGACGTGACGGCCCATGATTGCTCCGGCCGGATGCGCGCTACCCGCCCACGTCCCAGGAGACCACCTGGCCCTTCTCCCCGGCCGCAGCGGCGGTCAGCCCGTCCGGGGCGAACGCGACCGCGGTGACCGCGCCGATGCCCCAGTCGAACGCCGAAACCTCCCGCCCCGTGCCCGCGTCCCACACCCGGATCGCCCCGTCGTGCGACGCGCTCAACAGGCGCCGGCCGTCGGGCGAGAGCGCGACCGCGTTCACCTGCCCTGTGTGCCCGCCGAGGACGAACTGCGGTTCGCCCCCGTCGGGCCGCAAGACGTACACGTTCCGCGCGTTCGCCGCGACGAGGCGGTCGTCGGGGAGGTACAGCAGGCACCGGGTTCGTGTCCCCGGCGGCGTGTAGCTGAACCGGGACGTGAGCGCCGGGACGTCGAAGACGTTCACCACCGGCTGACCACTCTCGGGGCCGCCGCTGACCGCTAGCTGGGTCGCGTCGCGGTTGAACGCGAGCGCACCTGGCAGATCGGGAACCGATCGATGCGCGACGCATTCCCCCGAGACGAGCCGCAGCACCGTCAAACCGAGGTCGTCCGTGCCGGAGGACGCCAGGTCGTGCCCGATCGCCAGCAGCTCGCCGGACGCATCGAACGCGATCCCGTACAGGTCCCCGGTCGCCGGGAGCGTATTCCCTCTCCCCGACTTCGTCGGGACGGGGTGCCAGCCGCCGGCGCCGTCGGGAAGGGTTGTCCACTGGATCGGAGCGAGGCCGCCGTCGTACTCGTGGGCGCTGAGCAGGACGAGTCGTTAGAGGTCCGGGGCGACGGCATAGCCGATGGCGAGCTGCTCGATCCGGCCGACGGTCTCTCCGGTGGCAAGGTCGAGCCAGGTGGCGGACTCGACCACGTCCACCTGAGGCGCGCCGATCACCAGAAGTCTCCCGCCCTCCGGGGCGAAGTGAAGGCCGTGCACCCGCTTGCGCTTCTTCAGCTTGAACGTCCGCATCCGGTCCTCCGTTCCGTCGTCCGCGTCCTACTACCGGCCCGGTGCCCGGCGGGGCCAAGGAGCCTCTCCAGTCGCGGCCAGGACGCCTCGCCGCGTCACCGCCACCGGCGCGGGGTGTCCCCGAAGCACAGCGCCACGACGAGCGAGACGACGGCGATCAGGAACCCGGCAGCGGACAGGCCGAAGGTCCACCAGAACGTCTTGAGCCGCAGGGCCATGTAAGCCGTGCGCAGCGCCTCGGACTCCGGGCTGCGATCGCGGCCGGACGCCCTCTCCGGCTCCTCCCTGAGGAACGCCAGGAACCCGCCGTGCAGCGCCCTGTACCGCCCGGCATTCGTCGGCGCGAGGCGCGTGCGCCTTTCGTCAGTGTACCGCGCCAGCCGCAGCGATGCCAGCCGCAGCGATGCGAGCAGATCGGCCGCGGCCTTCGCCGCCTCCAGCACGTCGTCCCCCGTCCCCCAGCACGCTACGGCCAGGTCGAACGGGGACATCTCGCCGCTCTCGTAGGCGGCCTGCAAGAGCACGTGCGCACGTAACTCGGTCATCGTGGGTCGGACTCTCCTGCGTAATGACGGGACCGTTCCATTATTCACGGCGGGGCGGCGCGAAACCGATACACCATCCGAATAACGCAGGAGGAGCGATGGAACGGGTCGTGATCGTGACCGGCGGGAGCCGCGGAATCGGCGCGGCCACCGCACGCCTCGCGGCGGCGCGGGGGTACGCGATATGCGTCAACCACGTCCGCAACCGCGAGGCCGCCGACGCGGTCGTCGCCGACTGCCGGCGGGCCAGGGTGAAGGCAATCGCCGTGCAGGCCGACGTCGCCGTCGAAGACGACGTGGTCCGGCTGTTCGTGACGGTCGATCGCGAGCTGGGGCGCGTCACCGCGCTCGTGAACAACGCCGGCATCATGGAGCGGCAGACGCGCCTCGAGGAGATGTACGCAGAGCGGATCACCCGCGTCCTCGCGGCGAACGTGGTCGGGTCGTTCCTCTGCTGCCGCGAGGCGGTGCGCTGCATGTCCACCCGGCGCGGCGGGACCGGCGGGGCGATCGTGAACGTGTCGTCCGTCGCCGCACGGGTCGGCGCCCCGGGCGAGTACGTCGACTACGCCGCCGCGAAAGGTGCCATCGACTCGCTCACGCTGGGCCTCTCGAAGGAGGCGGCCAAGGCGGGCATCCGGGTGAACGCGGTGCGGCCCGGCTTCATCTACACCGACATCCACGCCAGCGGCGGGGAGCCCGGGCGGGTGGACCGCGTCAAGCAGTTCGTGCCCATGAAGCGCGGCGGGCAGCCGGAGGAGGTCGCATCGGCCATCCTGTGGCTGCTGTCCGACGAGGCCTCGTACGCCACCGCACGTTCATCGACTTGGCCGGCGGGCGGTAACGACTCGTCACGTCACCCTCACCACCGCCCGCGCGCCGCCGTACGCGTTGCGGTAGTCGGGAACGCCCCCGGTCAGGGCCGCCAGGCCGTACGCCGGACCCCAGTACGCGAACGGCACGCGCCGGGTCGAGGGGAAGAACGGGCCGGGGAGGTACGAGACGGTTTGGGTATCGAGGACGCGGCCCCGGCGCTCGAGGCCGTCGAGGAACCGCACGGCGCATACGCTTCGGGTGTCAGCCCGCTTTCGCCGCGTTCACGCAGGTCCGCCAGGTACTCCTCGGGGCTGCGCCCGCACGCGAGCTGGGTCCGCCCACCCACATTGCTCGAGTTGCCAGCACGGGGCAGGTTGGGGAGCGAGCCCTCCACGAGGAGCACGTCCCAGGCGCGGCCCTCATCGGCCAAGAGCTGTTCCTTCGTGTGGCCGCCGTGCTGATCGGTGAAGGAATGCGGGTCATACACGAGCTCTTCGGTGCGGTACCCCTCCCAGACCTACAGTGCCTCGGCCTGGCTGAACTGCCCGACGGTGCAGAGGGTCGTGGCGTTCCGCCCCAACCCCTCCCGCCACGCATCGAGGAGGCGATCGAGGGAAAGCAGGCAGGGGACGAGGATCAGGGTGTCGAAGCCCTGGGCGAGCTTCGCGCGGAATGCGGGCGTATCGAGCTGTGTGCGGACGTCGTCGAAGGCGGGGGCGGGGTATCGGTTGCCGTCGATCGCGGTGAGGAACGGCTGCCCCTCGTCATCGCGCTCGATGAGGTTCAGGGAACGGTCCCTACAACTACGCCGTTCAGGGTGGGAACCCGAACCGTGCCTTCCTCCTAACCCCCGGGAGTGCCGCACCGCCGTCCGTCCACGTCGATGACGTGACGATCACCGAAGGGAACGGCGGCACCCGCATGGCCGAGGTCACGGTCCGCCTCTCGGAGGCGAGCAGCCAGACCGTGACCGTCAGCATCAACGATCTGATGGTCACGGAGGGCAACACGGGCAGCACGACCGCGACTTTTACCGTCACGCTTTCGGCTGCCAGCAACCAGGACGTGACGGTCCACTACCAAACTGCCAACGG
>DATLHN010000016.1:0-2750 GCA_035539875.1 Armatimonadaceae bacterium | reverse complement strand
TCGTCGGCGAGGGCGACGCCTACGCGCAGGCGGTGCAGGCTCTGACGGTCGTCCGGCAGGCGCTGGAGGCGGCGGGGGCTTCCCTCGCGGACGTGGTCCGCACCCGAATGTACGTCGTGGACATCGCCCGCGACGGCGACGCGGTCGGCCGCGCCCACGGCGAGTTCTTCCGCGCCGTCAAGCCCGCCGCGACGATGGTCCAGGTGGCCGCCCTCATCGACCCCCGCATGCTCGTCGAGATCGAAGCCGAGGCCATTCTCGGGCCATGAGCAAGCGCCGTCCCCAGCCCGACGACGAACTGATGGGGGAACTGTTCGCCATCGCCGAGGCGCTGTACCGCCCGGGACCGGAGCGGGACGCGGCGGCGGCGCGGTTCGGGGAACTGTATGGCGAATACGGTGCCCCGGGCCGGTTCGATCTACTGTCGCCGGATACCGCGATGTACCTCCTGCACGTGGCCTATCGCATCGCCATGGCGAATGGCAAGCCGGATCAGGCGTGTGACCTCGCGCGACGCTTCTTCTCGCACCCGCAGGCGGAACAGGCAGACCCGTACGACGCCGCGTGGATGCGCTTTTGCCTGGCAACCGCAAACTACAATCTCGGCGAGGACAACGAAGCACTGGAGGTGATGCGTCCCGTACTGGAGCGGGGGCGGCTTCCTTACCAGCGTGTCTTCCTGTACATGGCGCGTGGATTCCTGATGGAGTACACCTACTCTCACGTTGAGAGTCCGGACAGGGTCGTGCCGGAGGGCTACGCGGCGTTCGCGGAGGAGGTATTCCGCCGAATCAAGCGCAGTAAATCGACTCGGCGTTGCCTGTCGGACCCCGCGACGGTGCGCGATGTGTACGACCTGCTGAATTCGTCCTACCCTGCCGAACGCCAGCGGATGTACGCACCCGATACCGACTCGTAGGTCTGCGGCCAGGCAGGGAAGTGCGGCGTCAGGCGTCAACATAGCAGCATCGGCCCGGTAGTGGCCGCAAGGGGGCGACGATGCTGCGAGACGGAGACGACACGACAGACCTGTTCCGGCTGCCGCCGGACGGGGTTCAGACGCGCTGGGCGAGCATGGAGAACCCGGACGGGCTGCCGGGTGCGGGCGGGAGCGCGAACCAGGGGCGTAAGGGCGCGCCCTGCCGCCACGACTTCCAGCCCGGCGAGACGCTCGAACTGGCGCACCACGAGGGCGGCCCGGGAACGGTGCGCCGCTTCTGGATCACCATCGACGACCGCTCTCCGCGGATGCTGCGCGGGCTGGTGCTGCGCGCCTGGTGGGACGGCGCGGAGACGCCCGCGGTCGAAGCGCCGCTGGGGGATTTCTTCTGCCTGCCGCTCGGCAAGATGACCGCCTTCGAGAACGCGTGGTTCGACTCGGGCGAGGGGCGCTCGTTCAACTGCCGAATTCCGATGCCCTTCCGGAGCGGCTTTCGCATGGCCGTCACCAACGAGTCGGACGCCCCGCTGCGCCTCTTCTTCTACGATGTGAACTTCACGGTGGGGGACGCGCATGGGTCGGAGGCCGGCTATTTCCACGCCCACTGGCGGCGCGAGCGGCCGACGACGATGGGGCGGGACTTCGAGATACTGCCGCGCGTCGAGGGGAGGGGGCGCTTCCTCGGCTGCTCGCTCGGGGTGATCGCCGATAAGGCGCGCTACGGCAACGTCTGGTGGGGCGAGGGCGAGGTGAAGGCGTACCTGGACGGCGACGACGCCCTGCCCACCCTCTGCGGGACCGGTACCGAGGACTACATCGGCACCGGCTGGGGACAGGGCGAGTACGCCCGCCTCTGGCACGGCTGCCCGCTCGCCGACGGTCCGCGGATGCGCTACGGGTTCTATCGCCTGCACGGCCCCGACCCGGTCTGGTTCCACAAGGAGGCGCGCGTCGCCATCCAGCAGATCGGGCACGGGAACGCCCCGCAGCTCGCCCGGATGCTGGAGGAAGGGGGGCTGGCCGAGCTGCCCCTGGCGGGCGGGGGGACGCTGTCGCCGGAGGATCTGCGGGCCTGGCCCGCGGACCGCGGACAGCTCTTCGAGCGGCAGGACGACTGGTGCGCCGCGGCGTACTTCTACCTCGACCGGCCCGTGAGCGGGCTGCCCCCCATCGCACCCTACGCCGAGCGCGTCGCCGACCTGGAAACCGAATAAGGACATCCCACCCCATCATGCAGAGAAGCACCCTGCTGCCCGCCGCCGACAGCACGCACGCCGACCAGGACTGGGGCGTGCTCACCTGGTTCGCTAGCGCCGCCCTGGGCAACTCCGACACCATGACCGTGGGCCGCTGCGTCATCAAGCCCGGCTGTGGCAACCCGCTGCACCACCACCCGAACTGCGCCGAAGTACTGGTGCTGGTGCAGGGACGCATCGCGCACACCGTCGAGGGCGGCGCGGAGGTCGAGATGGGACCCGGCGACACCCTGACCGTGCCGGCCCGCGTGCCGCACCGGGCGCGCAACATCGGGTCGGAAGACGCTGTGATGTTCATCGCCTTCGATTCGGCCCACCGGCAGTTCCAGCTAGACGAGGAGGCGCAGGGCAATGGGTGAGCCGAACCTGCGCACCTTCTCCGGCCCGAGCCTGCTCCAGGTCGCCATGCCGATGGGCGGCATCGGCGCGGGCTGCGTCTGCCTGAACGGGCACGGGGGCTTGCAGGACTTCTCCCTGCGCAACCGCCCGTCCGTCACGGCGCTCCCCGACGGCCACGGCACCGGCGACGCCGCGTTCGCCCTGCTGCACGTCCG
>DATLHN010000015.1:0-2480 GCA_035539875.1 Armatimonadaceae bacterium | reverse complement strand
CGCTTAGCTGCCGCCGCCGAGGGGGTAGCCGACCCCGAAGAAGAAGCCGTCGCGCCGGCCCCGGCCCAGGTTCACCATGCCGAGTCCCACACTGACCGTGCCGGGCTTGCCCCAGAACAGGCCGAGGCCGCGCGCCGCGCTCTCCTCGAAACGCAGGCGGGTGCTCAGCTCCCCGACCAGGCGCACGTCGCCACCGAGCGGGACTTCTACCCCGCCGTACGCCCCCACGTCGTCGCGCCCGCTCGGGTGGCGGCCGTACTTGACGCCGAGGTGGCCGACGACCAGCGGCCTGCCGCTGCGCCCGAGGAACTGGTGGCTCGCGACCCCGGCGAGACTCGTCTCCATCGAATCCTGGCGGCGGTACGCGCCCGCGACGGCGAAGGCGGGGCGGGACGCACTGTCCCGGGCGAGCTGGTACTTGGCGAAGACGCCGCCGTGGTCGTGCGGGTGGGCGTCGCCGCGGTGCGAGATCAGGAGCGCGCCCGCCGAGAAGCGTTCGGTCAGGCCGAAGCTGAGGCTGACCGGGACGTACTGGCCGCTGCCGTGGTCCGAATCCTGCGTGATGATGCTGGCGGCCATGGAGCGGCTGCCCGGCTTCGGCGAGAAGGCGGACGGGTGGACGAAGAGTCCGCCCGGGCCGTAAAACGTCTGCGCCTGGGCCTGAGAAGCGCAGCCGAGCGCGGAAACGACAACGGCGGCAGCGAGGAGCGCGGGTAACCGTATTTTCATGGTGGAGCCGTCCCAGTAGCGGCGGGCGATGCGAGCAAGGGGTGATCCCCGGCGAATGCGCGATGTCCCGGTATTACGGAGCAGATACTGCAAATTTCATGCCGCTTGCCTGTCAATCCTGCTTTCTACGGGGAAAGCAGTTCCGCGACGACCTGTTCCGGGGTCAGGGTAGCGAAGCGAGTTCCGCCGGACCCTTCGAGGCTCCCGCGCGGCGCGGCGGGACCCGCTCCCGGGGCGTTCAGCGTCTCGCGCAGCCGATCCGCCGCCGCCCGCGCCTCAGCGCTCCGGTCCGCGTCGCCCGCGGCGGCGAAAGCGCGGGCGCGCAGGTCCGCCAGCCCCGGGAGCAGGAAGCGGATGCCCGCGGCGGCGCACAGGGTCAGCGCCTCGCGCGTCCGGGCCTCCACGGCGGCGTGGTCGCCCGTGTTCAGCGCCGCCTCCGCCAGGTTCGACAGGCTGAAGGCGATCCCCGGCGCGTCGTTCAGATCGCGGAACAGGTGCAGGCTCTCCCGCGACAGCGCCTCCGCCTCGGGCCACTCCGCGCGGCGCAGGGCGAGGTCGGCGAGGTTGCACAGGCAGGCGGCGGCCCCCGCCCGGTCGGACAGCCGCTCGTACAGGGCGCGGGCTTCGGAAAGCCGTGCCCGCGCCTCGTCGTAGCACCCGCCCTCAGCGGCGAGCATCCCGAGGTTGCTCAGGCGGGCGGCGCGCTTGGCGTCGTCCCCGAGCCGCTCGGCGACGGCGAGCGACTCCTCGAACAGCGCCGCGGCTTCGTCGGTCCGACCCTGCGCCAGCGCGGAGAGGGCGAGGTTGTTCAGAGCGTCCGCCTCGCCCGCGGCATCGCCGAACGCGCGGCACAGGTCCAGGCTTCCGAGC
This sequence comes from Armatimonadaceae bacterium, assembly GCA_035539875.1. Lineage (GTDB taxonomy): Bacteria > Armatimonadota > Armatimonadia > Armatimonadales > Armatimonadaceae > CALEKU01. Next base: position 881 of record DATLHN010000015.1, on the reverse strand, counting down.
TGGCAGTCGTTCGCCACCGCGTAGTCCGCCTGGAGGTGGGCCAGCCAGCCCGCCGCCCCGAGGAGCGACGCGCGCGTCTCGTTCCGCAGTTCGCCTCCCCGCTCCAGCAGCTGCGCCAGGACGCTGCGCCCTTCGCCGACGCGTCCGCGCTTCCACCAGAACTCCTTCAGCGAGACCGCCATCGCCGCCGCGCCGTCGAGTTGTCTGTTCGCGATGTGCCAGTCGAGCGCGGCGCGCAGGTTAGCCCCGTCGGCGTCCAGGGCGTCCAGGCCGGTGGCCTCCGCGGCGACCCGGCGGAAGAACTGCGCGTGCCGCTCCGCGGTCGCCTCCGCCTCGCCGCTCTCGTCCAGCTTCTCGCGGGCGTACTGGCGGATCGTCTCCAGCATCCGGTAGCGCATGGACCCCACGCCGCCGCCGCTGCCGCTGTCGCCGCCCTCTCCGTCGGCGACGATCAGCGACTTGTCCACCAGCGACAGGAGGCTGTCCATCACGTCCCAGTCTTCGACGCCGTCCCCCGCACCGACCGACTCCGCCGCCTCCAGGGTCCAGCCGCCGGAGAACGCGGCGAGGCGGCGCAGGAGCGCCCGGTCCACGTCGCCCAGCAGGTCGTAGCTCCAGTCGATCAGCGCGCGCAGCGTCTGCTGGTGGGGCAGGAGGTCGCGGCTGCCGCCGGTCAGCAGGCGGAAGCGCTGGTCGAGGCGCTGCGCGATCTGCTGGGGGGAGAGCGCCCGCGCGCGGGCCGCCGCCAGCTCCAGGGCGAGCGGGATGCCGTCGAGGCGTCGGCAGATGTCGGCCACCGCGGCGGCGTTGGCCTCCGTCAGCGTGAACTCATTCTGGATCGCCTGCACGCGCCGCAGGAACAGGCTGCCCGCCGCGCTCGC
>DATLHN010000014.1:0-3059 GCA_035539875.1 Armatimonadaceae bacterium | reverse complement strand
GCTCGCGGGCGACCTGGAAGAGGCCGAGGAGCGGCTGTCCGCGCAGCTCGCGCTCACCCGGCGTCTCAAGGCGATGGGCCACGAGGCGGACGCCACCTCGATGCTCGCGCGCCTCGCGATCCGCCGGGGCGACCTCGCCCGCGCCGCCGTCCTCGCCCGCGAGTCGCTCGCGCTCCACCGCACGTGCGGCGAGACGTCCTCGCAGGCGCACCTGCTCCTTCTGATCGCCGCCCTCTCACTGCGCTCCGGCGGGGACGCCGCCGACGTCCGCGCGTCTATGAACGAGGCCGTCGCCCTGCTGCGGCACGCGGGCGACGCGCACTCGCTCACCGTGCTCCTGCCCGAAGCCGCCGCGCTCCTCGCCGCGGAGGGCCGCCCCGAGGACGCCGCCCGCGTCCTCGGCGCGCACTCGCCGTACGACGACCCGGACGCCCCGTGCACCATCGCCCTGGAGGCCGCGCTCCTCGCCGCCGAGGGCCTGCGCCCCGCGCTCGAAACGACCCTCGGCCCGGACGCCTTCGCCCGCCACTTCTCCGAAGGCAAGTCCCTCACCCCCGCCGAAGCCCTCGCCAGCGTGTAGCGCGCAATCCTACGCCGGGCGGATGGTGTGGGCGAGGCGGGCCGGGAGCGCGTGGTCGAGCCGCCACAGGATGCTCATCGGTCTGCTGCCCGTGTGCTCGACGTAGCGTGCGGGGCCGAGGAAGTAGTACGGGTTCGTGTAGCCATTGGCGTTCTGGGCGTCCTCGCGCACGAAGAGGAGCACGGTGCCGCCGGCGCGCTCATGCTCGATGTAGCGCCGGCCCGTCTTCGAATCCGCCGACGTGGTGCTCTGCGACTGCCAGTGGAACAGGGTGTCGCTGACGGCGTAGTCCTCGTACATCGTCGTCGGCGAATAATCATCCTCCGTCTTGTTCAGGGTGACGAAGAAGACGTCCGTTTGAATGCTCCCCAGGTACTTCACGCCCTCGCGCACGTCGGACTGTTCCGCCAGGGTCCAGAAGCCGAGGGCGGCCAGTATCTCGTCCCGGGTGTACGCGCCGTGCAGTTCGAGAGGCGTCGCAAACGAAAGCGCGAGCGGCGGCGCGACCGACGCCACCCGCTCGAGAAGCCACGTTAGCAGGTCGCGCATCTCCGCCAGGTGCAGTGGGTTGGCGGCAAGGCGGGCGAGTGCGGCGGCGAGGTCCTTGGGCGCGTCCTTTCGCCCCCAGAGCGAGAGCGAAAGCATAGTCAGGAGGGGCCGGTCGGCGGGCGCGAGTGCGGCCGGGTCGCCGAGCGTTCCCGCGCTGAGCTTCGCGATAAGGCTCACGACCTGCTGTAGGCGCTTCGGGCTGTCCCAGTGGGCGACGCGGCGCAGGCCCTTCACCAGTCGCTCCGCGTCCGGCTCCGTGGCCAGGGCGTCCGCGGGCAGCAGGCGGGCTTTGACGCTCAGTCCGGTCCACGAATTGTGGCGGTACAGGTCGTCCGGGGGCAGTTCGTAGTAGTCGAGGAAGCGGGCGAGCGTCGGCGTCTCCCCGGTGTCGGCGAAGAACGTGCGGGCGAACTCACTCAGGTTGCCGCGCGCGCCAGAGATCGCGCGGCGGATGCTCTCTAGAACGTGCTCCTGCGCGACGCGCTCCAGTTCGAACGAGCAGCCCGGCGGCGCGTGCGGAAAGCCCGCCTCCACCTCGCGGTCCAGCCGGTTCTTCGGGGCGTCGAGCAGCGCGCGGAAGCGCGAGCCCCAGTCGTAGCGGTCGTGCGCCTGCCCCACGAAGTCGAGGACGGTCAGGCACTCCTTGCCTTCCGACAGCCGTAGGCCGCGCCCGAGCTGCTGGAGGAAGACCGTCAGGCTCTCGGTGGGGCGCAGGAACAAGACGGTGTCTACCTCCGGGATGTCCACGCCCTCGTTGTACAGGTCCACGACGAAGAGGAAGTTGATCTCCCGGTCGCGCAGCCGCCGCTGCACGTTGTCGCGGACGTCGGCGGGCGACTCCCCGGAGAGGTGTTCGGCGGCGAGACCCGCCGCGCGGAAGCACTGCGCCATATAGCGCGCGTGGGCGACGCTGACACAGAACCCGAGGGCGCGTGCCCGCCGCGGATCCAGCAGCTTGTCCGCCACCGCCTGGAGAATGGCACCGGTGCGAACGTCGCTACCGACGTACTCCCGCTCCAGCGCCTCCGGGGCGTACGCCCCGCGCCGCCAGGCGAGCCGCGAGTGGTCCACCGGGTCGGTGATGCCGAAGTACTGGAACGGGCAGAGCAGGCGGCGGCTCACCGCCTCCGGCAGGCGAATCTCCGCGCTGACGTGCCCGCCGAAGTGGCGCAGAATGTCCCTACCGTCGGCCCGTTCCGGGGTCGCCGTCAGTCCGAGCAGGACACGGGGGCGGACGTGGTCGAGCAGCCGCGCGTACGTCGGGGCTTCGGCGTGGTGAAACTCGTCCACGACGACGTAATCGAAGTGGTCCGCGGCGAACTGCTCGTGCAACTCGGCGCTGTGGTAGGTCTGGATCGACACGAACCGGTGGTCGTCCTGACCCGGCTTGAAGCGGCCGACGTGCAGGTCGCCGAAGTTGGGGTCGCGCAGTACCGCGCGGAACGTGTGAAGGCTTTGCTTCAGGATCTCCTCGCGGTGCGCGACAAACAGCAGGCGGCTGGTTTCCCCCCGCGCCGCACGCCCCGCGCGGAACCGCTTGTAGTCAAAGGCGGCGACCATCGTCTTGCCGGTCCCGGTGGCGGCGATCACGAGGTTGCGCCACAAGTCGCGCAGTTCGCGGTCCGCCGTTAGCCGGTCGAGTATCTCCTGCTGGAACGGGTACGGGCGCAGGTCGAACAGCGCCGCCATCTGCGAGTCGCCGCCCGGAGAATACAGGTCCGCCCCGCCCCGCTCCCGAAGCAGCGCGGCGTGAAGCCTCGCCCGGTCCTCCTCCGCGTCCGTGTAGGGTGCGAACTCGCTGTCGTCGTTCCAGTAGGCGTCGAACGTGGCGACGATCTTCGCCCAGAGGTGCGGCGATTCGTACTGACTGATCTTGACGTTCCACTCCAGCCCGTCCGTCATCGCCGGGTCCGACAGGTTGGACGACCCG
>DATLHN010000013.1:0-4652 GCA_035539875.1 Armatimonadaceae bacterium | reverse complement strand
CCCGACACGGTGGTCTCGCCGCTCTCGGCCACGATGTGGTTCAAGGGGGACACGAACGGCGCGGACCTGTCCGCGTACCTGTTCTACAAGGGCAAGCAGATCGGCAGCACCAAGGAGATGGGCAGCGCCTCCACCACGGAGAGGGAGGTGCGGACGGTGGACGGGGCGGCGAGCGACCCGGCCTGGCGCTCCTGGATACTGACCTGGTTCAACGTGGCCGAGAGCGCCACCGACCCGGCCAATCCGAACGAGCGCCTGTTCTATCTGGACAAGAATCCGGGCGAGTACGAGATCAAAGTGCTGCGGAAGGGCACCCTCTGCCGGCAGGCGACGTTCACCGTGGGGCCGGACGGCAAGATCGTGGTCCCGGGCGCGGGAACCGCCGACCCGATGATCAGCACGGACCGCATGGTCCTGCCGGTCAAGGTGCTCGGGACGACCGACGGCGCGTGGAACAAGACCGCCTGGCAGACCGAGGGCTTCTATGGAAACCCGATCAAGGGCGTGGTCCCGCCGCCGTGATCGCCCGCCCGCGCATGCGGCGGAAGCGCCTGGGCGCTTCCGCCGCGCCGGGTCCTCACCGGTCACGGCCCGGCCTGGACGCGGACCCCGTCGTAGGGCGGGGCGAAGCTGCCGCCGGAGTAGGTGCCGCCCCCCGAGTAGGTCTGGTCGTAGGAGCCGAGGATTAGCCACGGAAGCCGCTGGCCGGGGATCTTGAGCAGCACCAGCACGCCGCGCGTGCGGTAGCGGGGCAGCCCGAGGTCGTTCTTCACGATCCTCCAGTCGGGGCCGTCCAGCGCCGTCTTGAGGACGGTCGCGCCGGGGAACTTCGCCTTCACCGCGGCGGCGGCGCGCGCCTCGATGGCGGCGTTGCGCGGCTTTCCGGCGGGAAACTTCCAGCGCGGCGCGGCGGCCTCGACGGCGCTCTTCAATTCGGCGACCTTGTCCTCGACGGGCTTGAGCTTGTCGGCGGGCATGGCCTTGCCCTCGGCCGCGTAGAGGCGGGCGTACATCGGGCGGCGTTCGGAGACGAAGTCCTTGGTAATGTACACGTCGCGCGCCACGACCCAGTCCAGCCAGCCGCTGCGCTTGACGCCGGCGATGGCCTGGTTCAGCGTCTCCAGGTCCCTGCCGAGCGCGTCCGCGACGCCCCTGGGGTCGGCCTTGCGGAAATCGGCGACCAGCTTCGCGTACTCCGGCTCGGCCTCGGCGAGCTTGGCCTTGATGTCGGCGAGCGCCTCGTCGCCGGTGTGCTGGAGCTTGTTGTTGTCGCGGCTCCACTCGCGCGTGCCGCTCTTCCACTCGGGGTACTTGCGCAGCGCGTGTTCCACGACCAGCTGCGCGCGGCGGGACCACAGCACGACGTCGCGCCACTCGTCGTCGGCCACCGGCAGCTTGAAGGCGGAGACGGGGCCGTAGAGCGAACTGATGATGGAATTGAGCTGCTGCTCCGTCAGATCGACCATGGGCGGGTCGTTGAACGCCCCCGCCAGGGGCACCTGGGCCGCGTCGCTGAGAATCCCGGCGTCCATCCACATGTCCAGGGTGGCGGCGTGAAGGCCGGCCGCGGAAGCCTTGATCGCCCCGGTCGGGTCCTCGGTCAGGCTGGCGTTCGCACCCATCCCGTAGCCGTAGAACCGCAGGGCCGGGAAGGAGCGGGGCTTGAGCGTGACGTCGTAGCCCGTGACGCCCGAGTCCCGCCGCTCGGCGCGCTGGTACAGGGCGTGGGCGGCGGCCAGCGCGGCGGCGGCTTCGGCGTACTTCTTCTGGTCGAAGAGCGCGTCGCCCTCCTCGGCCTTCTGCACGAACGCTTTGACGTCCTCTATGGCGCGCGGGTTGACGCCGCCTTGCGCCGCCGCGATGGCCGCCGCGGCCCGGGTCGCCGCCATCGCGGGGGACGCCAGGGGGCCGAGCGTCGCGACGCCGCCGACGCACGCGGCAAGCGCCGCGACCGGCACCGACGAGAGTCGGAAGAACTTCCAACGGCGCATCATGGTACGCTCCTTAACCTCAATCTCATGCCACAGTCGGGCCGACTGCCTGACCCGCTGATGCCGACAGGATGCCTGGTTGATTATACTAACGGTGTCGGCTCTTTTGGAGCGTTTCCCTACATTCGGCGGGTCGGGCGCGGTCAGTCCCCGACGGGCCAGTCCCCGGCGGCGTCGTTGAACTGCGGCCTCTCGTCCGGGTCGGGGTGCGCCTCGGAATCGCCGAACCGCGCGGCCAGTTCCGCCTGCTGCTCTTCGAGGTAGGCCCAGCTCGTCAGGGTGTCGGGCGCGACGGGGGTCCGAATAAACAGCGTCGCCTTGCCCGCGCAGAGCAGTTCCTCGACGGCGGTCACGGCCGCCCTCCCGCCCCGGACGTCGTCGACGCCGTGACTGAGGGAGCGTTGGGACGGAATGTAGATCACGTCCCCCACCTCCGGCACCTGCCGGACGCCTTCGTAGCGACCGTAGTTCGGTTTCACCGCTCCAGCCCCCGCTTTCTCGTGCTGCACCGTGCGCCTGCTGCTCCCACGCAGTACGGGTACGCACTACCCGACCGATCCGCGTCCCGCCCTCTAGTTCTTCTCGTTAACATGGTAACGCTTCCTGCTATCGACGTTCGCCGCCGCGCAGCCGACGCGGTCGCGTACGCGACCGCGGGGTGATCGTACGCGCCGCAGTCGGGGGCGATATTGCGGCGGCGGATCGGGTACGCTACCGCATGCGACACGTGGAAACACACCGGGGCGACCGGATCGGGTGGCTGCGCGCGGCGGTCCTCGGGGCGAACGACGGCATCGTCTCGACGGCGAGCCTGGTGGTGGGGGTCGCGGCGGCGGACACCACGCGGCAGGCCATACTCCTGGCGGGCGTCGCCGGGCTGGTCGCCGGGGCCTTCTCGATGGCGGCGGGCGAGTACGTCTCCGTCAGCTCGCAGGCCGACACCGAGAACGCCGACCTCGCCCGCGAGCGCCGGGAGCTGGCGACCGATCACGAGTTCGAAGTGAGCGAGCTGGCGACGATCTACGAAGGGCGCGGCGTCGAACCCGCGCTCGCCCGGACCGTCGCGCAGCAGCTGATGGCGCACGACGCCCTCGGCGCGCACGCCCGCGACGAGCTGGGCCTGTCGGAAGTGATGTCCGCCCGCCCGCTCCAGGCCGCGGTCGCCTCCGCCGCCACCTTCGCGGTCGGCGCGGGCCTGCCCATCGTCACCGCCGTGCTCGCCCCGCGCGCGTCGATGGCGGCGCTCGTCTCCCTGGTGTCGCTCGTCTGCCTGGCGGGCCTCGGCGCGCTGGCCGCGCGCGTCGGCGGCGCGTCCCCGTGGGTCGGCGCGGCGCGCGTTACCTTCTGGGGCGTCGTCGCGATGCTCGCCACGGCGGGCATCGGGAAGCTGTTCGGCACGAGCGTTTCCTGACCCGGGGGGGAGAAGCGCGCGGGGGAAGCGGGCAGGTATCGCGGGCGGCGGCAGCGAATCCCCTTTGCACAGACCAAGGAGATTCGAGACCATGTCCTACCCGCCCGGCGGCTCGCCGACGCCCTACAACTACTCCCCTCCCCCGCCGCCGCCGCGCAGGTCGAGCGTCTGGCCGTGGATCATCGGCATCGGCTGCGGCATCCCCGTGCTGCTCTTCGCCGGGTGCACGGCGCTCGGCCTCGTCACGGCGAACCGGCTCCGGAACGACCCCGAGTTCCGCGAGAAGATGGGGCAGATGTCGGGCATGGCGACCAACACCGCCGCCCAGAAGGTGGAGCTGGTGCCCGGGACCGTCAAGGTCGTGAAGGACGCTGGCAGCGGGATAACCTACGTCACCGGCGCGATCCGCAACAAGACCGACGAGACGATTCCCTACCTGCACGTCAAGGTCGTCTGCCTCGACAAGGGCGGCGCGGAGGTCGGGACCGCGCTGGACGCCAACTCGAACCTCGCGCCCAAGGCCGTCTGGAAGTTCCGGGCGGTCGCGCCGAACGGAAATACCGCGACGGCGAAGGTGCTCGAAATCTCCAACTCCCCCCTCGACGCCCTGCGCGGCAAGGACGAGCCGGAGAGCGCCAAAGACGCCCCGGAGTAGCGCCACGGGCGAAGAAAAAGGCCCCCGGCGACGCTGCCGGGGGCAAGAAGAGGGTAACACGAGGCGGCCGGGCCGGGTCCGCGCCGGGCTTACCATTGGCCCGCGCTGCTCCGGTGGCCAGGAGAAATCGGCCGCCCACCGAGTCCCTCGCAAAAACCGTGCCGAACCGGGCGGCCTTGCGGCGCGATCGCCCCGGCGGGACGGCGCGTTCCCGGAATCGGGCGGCGAGGAAGGCGGGAGGCCCGCATGACGGTGGGCGTTGAGTTCGACGGCGACGTGTGGCACTGGAAGGGTCCGGCCCCGTATTACTTTGTCACCGTTCCGGCGGGGCCGTGCGCGGACCTGAAGGCCGTGTCCGGGCTGGTCACCTACGGGTGGGGCATGATCCCGGTGACCATCCGCATCGGCGGAACCGAGTGGAAGACGTCGCTGTTCCCCAAAGACGGCGGGTACGTCGTGCCCCTTCGGGACAGCGTCCGCAGCGCGGAGACGATAGCGGAGGGCGACCGCGTGACGGTGCGCCTCCAGGTGGACGCGACGAACCGCCGATAGCCGCGAGGAGGATTTGTCGCGGTCTGCCTGCTAACCTACGGAC
>DATLHN010000012.1:0-7358 GCA_035539875.1 Armatimonadaceae bacterium | reverse complement strand
GTCCCCGATCGCCCGCGCCACCTGGGCTCCCTCGCGCAGCATCTCCGTGGCGTCGTCCAGGTCGTCGTCCAGGACGGCGACGTAGCCGCGGATCCACAGCAGGTACCCCGCCTCGCGCACGTTGTCCTGGCGTCGCGCCATGGCGAGGGCTTCGTCGAGGAGCGGCCGGGCGCGGTCCGTGTTCCCACCCCAGGCGTGCCAGGTGCCCATCTCTCGCAACGCCCCGATCACGTGCGCCTCGTCCCCGGCGGCGCGGTACAGTTCTACGGCCCGGGCCATGAACCTTTGCGCGCGCGGGTAGTTCCTGGGCTGGTACCGGATGAGCCACGCCTGGTCCGTCAGTACCTCGGCCTCGGCGCGCGGGTCGCCCGCCGCGCGGCAGAGGTGCCGCGCGGCGCGCGCCATCGCCCGTCGATGGGCGTAGGGCAGGTCGTGCCTCCACCGGGCCAGGCGTGCCATGCCCTGACCCTCGCCGCTCCGGTCGCCGATCCGCCGGTACAGGTCGAGCGCGCGCTCCATCGCCTCGGTGGAGCGGTCCAACACTTCCCGCAGGTGCGCCACCTCGGCGCGGGCGTGCAGGGCACGGGCGAGGACCTCCGGGGGCACCTCTCCCGCGCTGTCGCGCTCGCCGACGGGGAAGTCGTCGCGGAGCAGCCAGAGGGCGGCCTCGCCGAGGTGGCCGCGCAGATACCAGAAGGGCCAGAGCGCGCCGCAGAGCCGCAGGTGGGTCGCCATGGCGGCGGCACGCTCTCCCGGCCCTCCGGCGTCGCTGTCGGCAGCGGCGGCCCGGGTCCACTCCAGGGCGGCGTGCAAGTTGGCGCGCTCCGCCTGGAGGTGGTCGATCCGGAAGTGCTGCTCGCGGGAGCCGCGCAGGTGCGGCTCGGCCGCCTCCGCCTTGCGGAGGAAGTACGCCGCGTGCCGCACGCTCAGACGGGCGCGCCGCTCGTCCGGCGACTGGTCCCACTGCTCACGCGCGAACTCGCGCACCGTCTCCAGCATTCGGTAGCGCATCCCGGAGGCGGCGGCGGGGGAGGCGTCCGCGCCGTCGTCAACTCCGCCGCCCGGCTCCTCCGCGAGCAAAAGGGAGTGGTCCTGCAGGGTCGCGAGTCGCGTCAGGGCGTCCGGCTCCTCGCACACCTCTTCGACCGCCTCCAGGGTGAAGCCGCCCCGGAAGACGCTGAGGCGGGCGAACAGGTCCCGAGACTCGGGCGACAGCAGGTCCAGGCCCCATAGCATTGTGGACCGCAACGTCGCGTGGCGTGGCGGGGCGTCGCGACGCCGGGCGACGAGAAGATCGAAGCGGCGGCCAAGTCTCTCCAGCATCTGCGCGGGGGTGAGCATGTGCGCCCAGGCGGCGGCCAGCTCGAGGGCGAGCGGGACGCCTTCCAGGCGCGTACATAGTTCGGCCACGGCGTCGGAGTTGCGCGCGTTCAGCTCGAAATCGCTCCGCGCGGCGCGAGCGCGGCTGACAAAGAGCTGGACGCTGGCGAATTCGAGCAGGCGCTCCGGTGTCCCGGGATGTTCCGGAATGGGAAGGGAGGCGAGCGCGAACTCCCGCTCGGACTCGACGAGCAGGCGGCGGCGCGACGTCACCAGGCAGCGGAGCGCGGGTGAGGCGGCGAGAAGCGCCTGGACCAGTGCCGCCCCCTCCTCCGCGACCTGCTCGAAGTTGTCCAGCACCAGCAGGACGGGCTGGGCGGCGCGGTTCAGCGCGCGGGCGACCTGATCGAAGAGAGGCACGGCCGCCGACCGCGGCAGCCCGAGCGTATCCGCGATGGCTTCGGGCAGGCGGTCCGCATCGCGCACGTCGGCGAGCGGCACGAACAGGACGCCGCCCGCGAAATCATCTACCATCCGGCGGGCGGTCTCGACGGCGAGTCGTGTCTTACCGCTTCCCCCGAGCCCCGTAATGGTAACGAGGCGCGCCTGCCGGGAGCCGAGCAGGGAGGAAAGCGCGGCGACTTCGTCCTCGCGACCGCAGAACGTCGTGAAGGTAGCCGGAAGGCAGACGGGGCAGGGTGTAGGACCGGCCGGGTCCGGCCAGGCGGGCGTCGGCGAAGTCCGCGTCCGCGGCGCGTCGTCGGCAGCAGCACGCCCCGCCGTCCCGAACGCGTTTGCGTCCGGAAGCGTCGTCACAGGCGTCCGTGGGGGCGCGAGGGACGTCGGAGGTGGCGGCGCGCCCAGAGAGCGCCGGTCGCGCAGCGCCTCTGCCAGAGTGCGGACCTCGGGACCCGGTTCCACGCCCAGCCGCTCCTCCAGCAGTCGCTCCAACTCCTGGTACTGGCGCAGTGCGCCGACCCGGTCGCCCGCTGCCGCGCGAAGCCGTATCAGGCTGACGTGCGCCTCCTCGGAGAGGGGATCGGCCGCCAGAAGGCGCCGGGACAGCTCCTCGGCCCCGGCGGGGTCGCCCGCCCGCTCGCGCAGGCGGGACAACTGCCCGAGCGCATCGCCGTATAGGGCCGCAAGACGGTTGCGCTCCGCCACCGCCCAGTCCTCGTAGAATCCGGGCAGGAGCGGGCCGTCGTACAGGGCGACGGCTTCGGCCAGGAGGAGCGCCTTTTCGTCGGGGGTAGCGGGGGGGCGGCCTGCGGCCCGCACCGCTCGCTCGAACCGCTCGACGTCGGTCTCGACGGCGGCAGGGGCGAGGCCAACGTCCCGATGGCCGACGGTAACAAGAACCGACCCGGCTGGAATACTGTCGGGTTCCATCTCGCGTCGGAGTGCGGAAAGGACGGTGCGCAGGTTTATGCGCCCGGTCGCCGTATCTGCCTCGGGCCAGAGCAGGTCGGCCAGCGCTTCGCGAGTATGCGACCGTCGTGGAAAGAGGGAAAGATAGGCGAGCAGCGCGCCAGACTTATGCGACCGAAACCGGGTGATGCCCTCGCCCGGCTGCCGAACGGCGTGCAGTCCCCCGAACAGTTGCACGTACCACAGGGCGGTGCCACGGTCCATATGTACTCATCTTATAGCGGTTTCCGGACGCTGTCACGCGGCCGTGAGCCTCCGTTAAACAACTGGCGACGGGTCTGCGGGTAGGCGTCCGGGGAAGGCACTCCCAAAAAGGCGGGTTTTTTGGCCGAGACTGTTTCAGGTCGGATATTTCCGGTTACAATATGCGTCGGTAATGCGTTCACTGAAACGCTGCCAGATATTACGTTAAGGGAGATCACAGTTCATGCGGTCCCACATCCGACCCCGCCTGGGGTCGTTCGTTGCCCTGCTTCCGCTCGCCTTCTCGCTTGCCCTCGCCGGTTGTGGCGGCAGCGGCGATGGCTCTTCTTCAGGGGCGCGAAGCGTTTTCGGACAACCGGTGCCTATCGGCAACGGAACCGGGCGCAGTTTCGTCACCCTCAGCGAGAATGGAGCTCCGACAGAGGTTGGGTTCGAACTCACCGAGAGCGCGATCAAGGGCCTGCCCCTCACCCCCGCGGACGACACCCGGCAGTTCTTCGTGCCGATGCCGACGGAAGCTGGCAGTGCCACCCCCTACGTAACCATCGTCGCGGCCTACTCTACCGGGCACGTGCCGCCGCACTCGGGCGTCGAAGCCGTGGAACCGGCCCACTTCCACCCGGTGTTCCTGATGAACCCGCCCGTCCCCCCGCAGAACCCGCCGATGGAGGATCTGCCGGTCGCGGCAGAGGAGATTCCGGAGGGGCACGTGAAGGTCGGACAGGTTGTCCCGGTACTTGGCTCCAACTACGACGACCCCACGATACCCGCTGGCTATCCGGAAAAGGCGACCCTCGGACAGAACATCTTCTACCACAGCGGGCACATGAACGGCATGCACGTCGGTGAATCGGTGGAGTTCCTGGCCACCAGGGCGACCCGTACCGGTGTCATCAAGCAGCCGCAGGTCTACCCGAAGGGGGGCTACTACCCGCACCGCTGGACCGTTTATTTCGACACGACGCGCAAGACGCACGTCTTCCTGCTCAGCGACTTCCGAGCGGCGACGCGAACCATTTAGTCACAGCGAGGACAGTCGATCGCGGAAAGGAGCGGACTTCGTAAGGAGTCCGCTCCTGCTGCTATCGCTAAATCCGCCCCGACGCGGTGTAGTTGTCGGAGGCAGGGATGAGGATTATACGGCAGGTGGGTAGAACTGGATACAACGTCCGGACGCGTCCGCGACGCCATAAATACCCATGAACGTACGCCCCGCCACTTTTACCCGTATTGACGACTCCGCTCTGCGCGGCTTTGTCGCGGCTGTGTTCGAGCGCAGCAGTGTTCCGCCCGAACAGGCGGCCTTTCTCGCCGATCTGCTGGTCACCAACGACCTGCGCGGCGTCTTCAGCCACGGGACCCGGCAGGTTACCGCGTACGTCGGGCACTTCCGGGAGGGACGGCTGAATCCCGCTCCCGACGTATCCGTGGTCTCGGATTCGCCCGCGACCCTCGTCGTAAACGGCGATGGGGGCCTGGGCTACTTCGCGGCCTATCGCGCCGCGGAGTTGCTCGTCCCGAAGGCGCTTGAAACCGGAATCGCGGCGGCCGTCACGCGCAACCATGGGCACATCGGTGCGGCGGGCATTTATGCACGCGTCCCCCTGGAGCGCGGCCTGTTCGGCTACGTGACTTCCGGTCATCAATTAAAATTGAAGCCGGAACAGACCATCCTCCACGCGGCGGGCGGTTCCCCGATGGCGTTTGCCCTGCCTACGGGGGAAGAACCGCCTTTCGTGCTCGATGTCGGCGTGATGCACGACCTTTATGCGGGTTCGAAGCACGTGGACGAGATCATCGCGCTAGCTCCCGGGACCGTGTTTCGCTCCCTCGGCCTCGGTGCCGTCTGTCAGGCGCTCGGCGGGTTCCTGGCGGGCGTACCGCTCGACCCGGAACGTGATGCGCGTCAGTGGCCGGGAGCTAGCCAGGGAAGTTTCCAGATAGTCGTGGATCTGGCGCGCTTCTTTCCGCTTGATGCGTTCAAGGCGGAGATGGACGCGTACGCGCGAGCGGTACGCCAGATGAAGCCGCTTGCCGGATTCGAGGAGGCGTGCCTGGCGGGGACCCCGGAGTGGGAGAGTGAGCGGGAGTACCGCGAAGAGGGTATCCCCGTCAGTCCTGAGCACGCCGAGGCGCTGCGGAAACTGGCGGGAGAGTCCGGCATCGACGCGCCGATCTGACGGGCGACCGAACGGTTCGAGGAGGAACGCGCCATGAAACAAGCACCGCCGCCGACGTACGACCGGTGGAAGCACGGGCCGCCGTCCCGCGCGGAATACTTCCCCGTCGCCGTCTGGCTCCAGAATCCATCCAATGCCGCGAAGTACAAGTCCGCAGGAATCAACCTGTACATCGCCCTGTGGCAGGGGCCGACCGAGGCGCAGCTCGCGGCGCTCCGGAAGGCGGGGATGCCGGTCGTCTGCGAGCAGAACGCGGTGGGGCTCGCGCACAAGGACGACCCTACCATCATAGGGTGGATGCACGGCGACGAGCCGGACAACGCGCAGCCCGTGACCGACCCCGCGACCGGGAAGAAGGGGTACGGGCCGTGCATCCCGCCGTCGCGCATCGTCGCCGACTATTCCCGGCTTCGCGCCGCCGACCCGACGCGCCCCGTCCTGCTGAACCTGGGGCAGGGGGGTGGCGAACGACGCCTGGAAGGGGCGCGGAACCGGGGCGAAGCTGTCGGACTACGAGGAGTACGTCAAGGGCGGCGACATAGTCTCGTTCGACGTCTACCCCGTGGCCGGGCTGGACCGGACGGACGGCGAGAACTACCTCTGGTACGTGCCCAAAGGCGTGGACCGCCTGGTCGGGTGGACCGCCGGGCGCAAGCCGGTCTGGAACTGTATCGAATGCACGCGCATCGGCAGCGGCAGGAAGCCGACGCCCGCGCAGGTGCGCGCCGAGGTCTGGATGGCACTCGTCCACGGCTCGCGGGGCCTCATTTACTTCGTGCACGAGTTCCAGCCGAAGTTCAACGAGCACGCGCTGCTGGACGACCCGGAGATGCTGGCCGAGGTCACCCGCATCAACCGGCAGATACGCGAACTCGCCCCAATCCTGAACGCCCCCACCCTGGAACCGACTGCCGCGTCCGTCCGCTCGTCCTCGCCGCAGGTCCCGATCGACCTGATGGCGAAGCGCCACGGCGACGCGACGTACGTGTTCGCGGTCGGCATGCGCAACGGCCCGGCGCGCGGTACATTCGCCTTGAAAGGCATGCCAAAGGCGGCGCGCGCCGAGGTGCTAGGCGAGGGGCGCACGGTCGCGGTCAGGGACGGCGCGTTCGAGGACGACTTCGCGCCGCACGCGGTCCACCTGTACCGCATTCGCGCCTGATCCACGGGAGACGAAAGAACAATGGCGTTTCGATACACCGACCGGCACCGGGAAGAGTACTTCGCGGACGGGCTGACCGTCCTGCGGGACCTGATACCGCCCGCGCTGCTCGGGGACCTACGGCACGAGACCGACACGGCGCGCGAGATCGCCCGCCGACAGCACGGCCCGCAGGCGCAGCGTCTCCAGCCGGTCTACCGCTACGAAGAACTGGACCACCGCCCGTTCCGGGACTTCCTGTGCCTGCCGGGGATGCGGGCGGCCGTGAGGGGGATACTGGGAGAGGACCGCGCGCCGTCCGACATCATGGGCGTGCTGTTCGAGCCGGAGCGGGAGGCGTGGGCGACGCCCTGGCACCGCGACTGGGGATATAACCTGCCGGGGATCGACATCGACGCCTTCTTCGAAGCGGCGTTGAACAAACCCTTGATGTTCAACCAGCTCAACGCCGCGCTGTACGACGACCACTCACTCTGGGTCGTGCCGGGGAGCCACGACCGTGCGGACACGGACGAGGAGCGGGCCGCGATCGGGGGGCGCGTCCCGCCGCCGGGGCCGGAACTGTCGCCGGACATGTCCGCGGCGGAACGCGAACTCGCCTGCCTGTCCTACACGCGGGCGATGCCGGGAGCGGTGCAGGTCGCCCTGGCGGCGGGCGACGTCGCGTTCTACCGGGCCGTCGGCTGGCACATCGGCAACTACGTGCCCTACGCCCGGCGCGCGACCCTACACGACGGCTTCTACGGCGCGGACGACCTCGCCTGGAAGGCGAACGTCCCGATGGCAACGTCGTCCGCGGGGGAATGACGTTCGACGGCCGCCACACCCGCGCGGGTGTGGCGGCCGTTGCTGCTTCTGTACCGGCCGGGTCAGTTCCTCGCGAGGGTCTTTCCCTTACCGGCGGGGGCGAGCTCCGACGCCACGGCCAGGGCCATGGTCGCCCAGCACGTCGCGGCGTACGAGACGTACTGCGAGTGGCCGTGGGGGAAGCCGGCGTCGAAGTACGTGTTCACCGGGGCGGCCCGCTTCGTCACCAGCCACGACCCATCCTCGTCCTGCGTCCG
>DATLHN010000011.1:0-6610 GCA_035539875.1 Armatimonadaceae bacterium | reverse complement strand
GTCGGCTGCTTGTCATTGATGACGGCGTCGATCCACTGGGCCGCCTCGATGTGCTGCGGCTTCTCGCTCTTGCCCTCGTAGAAGGCGACGCCGCCGCCCTGGAGCTCGATGGTCTGCGTGTAGAGGCGGCTGTTCTTCTCGCCGTTGATGCGCAGGCCGCCGAACATGTCCGCGCCCGCCTCGGAGCCGAAGAGGGTGCACTTGGCCTCCTCCGCGAACAGGGAGTTGAGCGCCCAGGAGGATTCCAGGAAGATGGACGCGCCGCTTTTCATGGTGATGAAGGCGAAGGCGGAGTCCTCGACCGTGAACTCCTTCGGGTCCCAGGGACCCCAGGCGTTCGCGGCGTTCTCGCGGTCGGCCAGCTTGCGGTAGACGCTGCCCTTGACGGACTGGACCTCGTAGTTGCCCATGAGCCACAGGGTCAGGTCCAGCGCGTGCGTCCCGATGTCGATCAGCGGGCCGCCGCCCTGCTTGTCGGCGTCGAGGAAGACGCCCCAGGTCGGGACCGCGCGGCGACGCACCGCGTGCGCCTTGGCGAAGTAGACCTCGCCCAGCTCGCCCGCGCGGCACATGTTGTAGAGGTACTGGCTGTCCGAGCGGTAGCGGCTCTGGTAGCCGATGGTCAGCTTCTTGCCGCTCGTCTTCGCGACCGCCAGCATCTTGCGGGCGTCCTCGGCCTTCTTCGCCATGGGCTTCTCGCACATGACGTGGCAGCCCGCCTCCAGCGCGGCGATGGTGATCTCGGCGTGGGAGTCGTTGGGGGTGCAGACGTGGACCACGTCACAGCGGCCCTCGGCGAGCATCTCCTTGTAGTCCTTGTAAACCTTGGCGCCGGCGACGCCGTACTTGGCGGCGGCCTCTTCGGCGCGCTCGGGGATGATGTCGCAGAAGGCGACCTGCGCTACACTATCCACGGTGGCGAGACTGGGCATGTGCTTGCCGTTGGCAATACCGCCGCAGCCGATGATGCCGACCTGGACTTTCGACAGCTTGGATGGCACGTACGAAATCCTCTCAGGGCTGAATTCAGATTGGGGGGCGGCACCTTTTCCGGACGCGCCGCCGATTCACGCCTTGACTTGTTCTCTCCGCGCGCCGGGAATACCTCTGTCCGCGTTTGCGGGGTTGCGCGCTTTGTCTGCCCGGCGCGCGCGCAGGCTACCCCTGCCCGGTCCAGTCCGCGCCCGCGACCTCTTTCCACCGGGAGCGGATGGCGGCGAACTCGGAATCGGCGAGGCGAGCGCCGTCCGCCAGCAGGGCGGCGTTCTGTACCCAGCGCTCGGGCTTCGCGGTGCCGACGATGGCGGTGTGGACGCCGGGGACGCTCAGGGTGAAGCGCAGCGCGTTTTTCACGGCGGCGTCCCCGGCGAGGGCGGGGTAGGCGAGGGCGCGCAGCCGCTCCCAGTACGTCTGGCGGTAGGGGCTCTCCGGCGGGTTGTCGCCCGTGGACCAGGCAACGTTGGCGATGGGGCGCTTGGCGATCACGCCCATGTTCGCTTCCCGAGCCTTCGGCAGGGTCAACTCGACGCACTCCTGGTCGGCGACGTTGACGCTGGTCTGGAGGGTGTCGAACGCGCCGCACTCGACGGCGTAGAGGGCGTTCGCCGAGTCGCCGCTGTAGCCGATGAAGCGGGTCTTCCCCTTCTCGCGCGCCCGCTGGAGCACGGCAATGACGTCGCCCTGTTTCAGCCGGTCGGCCCCGCAGGTGTGCAGCTGCACGAGGTCCACGCAGTCGGTCTTGAGGCGCTTAAGGCTGCGCTCGATGCTGCGCTCCATCATGTCCGGGTCCCAGTCCTCGCCGTCGAGGCCGGAGGCGTGGCCGACCTTGGTGAACAGGTAAAACTCGCCCCGCCGGTGCCCGACCGCCTCGCCGATGAGCGCCTCGCTCGCCGTCTCGTCGCTGCCGTAGCACTCCGCCGTGTCCACGACGTTCAGACCGGCGTCCAGCGCCGCGCCGAGCAGGCGCGCCACGGTCTCCGCGCCCGCCTTCTCGAACCCGATCTCCGCGCCGCCGAAGCCCAGCACGGACACTTCCATCCCCGTCTTGCCGAGAACCCGCTTTTCCATGTCGTGTCGTCTTCCTCCAGGGGGAGCATACCCCGCAGAGGCGGACACTATTTCGCGAGCTTCGCCAGGCGGGGCGGATACAGGGTAACGTTGACGGCGGGCTCCAGCAGGGCTGAGTGCGGGACCTGCTGCTCTTCGGGCGACAGGAGGTCGAGCGTGGTCCACGGGGTGAGCTTCGCGGAGACGAGGCGGCCGGGCGACGGGGTCAGCGGCTCGTGCTCGACGGGGGTGAGCCCGATCCCCCGCCTTGGCAGCGCGGCGGCGTAGTACCACTCCTCGCGCTGCGTCAGGAAGAGCGCCATGTCCTCCGGCGAGCCGAACGGCGCGGGGGCGGCCGGGTCCGCTTCCCCTTCGGGCGCGGCGACTTCGATCTCGGTGCGGCCCAGGTCGCCCGCGAGCCGCAGCGAGTAGGACTGGAACCGGCCGCGCACCGGGTCGCCGCTGATGTGTACGCTGAAGCGCCCGTAGTCGGCGTTGCGGGCGAGCGCGCGCTGGGCGAGATGCGCGGGCGACGTGCCGACGAACAGGCAGACGGAGAACGCGCCGCGCCTGCCGTCCTTACGGGTCAGGATGCGGTAGTCGCAGCGGTGGTAGGAGTCGCCGGACCCCAGGCGGGCGGGCGACCACCGCAGGTCGTCCCAGTACGCGCAGACGGTCTGGAGGAAGGCGAGCGGCTCGCCGTCCGGCCCCGGCAGCAGGTCCGGCGGCAGTCCGTCGGGCAGGTGCGGGCGCACGCGCGCGGCGGGCACGGCGTAGGTGAGCACCAGGCAGTCGAGCAGCCGGGCGGTCATGGTGGCCGCGCCGCGCTCGGGCGCTTCGAGGCGCTCCTTGATCCGGGAAAGCAGTTTCACGTTACTGCGTACGTTCCGGCGGCCCCCGGCCGTTTCCTGCCCCGGCTCCGTCCACAGGTTGTCCACGGTTTCCACAGGCGATGAAATTCCGAAAGCCGGATTTAGCAGGCCGCCCGCCCGGTGCGATACTGGTCCCGGAAGCGATTTATCATGACCGTCCGTAACGACAACCCGAACGCCACACGAACACCCGGCAGTCAGATGCGACAGGCGTCAGCGACGCCCGGCCGGGCGTCGTGGCGCACCGGGAGTGTCGGCCCCGGCAGTCGAGGGAGGGGCAGGTGGGAGCAGTCGGCGTGAGCGCGGACTTCTCACCTTCCCGAGAGCAGCGTTAAGGAACGCGGCGCTCCCTCCCCGGACCGGGCGAGGGGGCGTTTTCATTTTGCGGGGAGGTTTACAGAGCAATGGTACACATCCGTTTCGAGGGCCGCTCGCTGGACCTCTGCGAGCAGGACCTGGAGTTGAAGCCCGGCATGAGCGATGGTGAGGTAAAGGCGCGCATCGCGAGCCAACTGGACGTTTCGGTCGGGCGTCTGCGCGACTACATCGTGGACCGCGTCCCGAACGGCAACCTGATCCTGCGACCCGTCGCCGTCTACGGATAGGCACAACCGCATACCTATTTGCTCCGCGCCCTGACGCGCAAAGCGTACACACGTCCGACTGATAATCGGGAGGTCACGGGTTCGAATCCCGTTCCCCGCACTGCCCGCGCGGGGGTAGCTCAGTGGCAGAGCGCCAGTGAAACCCGCTTTTCCGACCCGCGCGGAGCAGAAGAAAAACCGAATACCCCGTTGCGCGCCCCGACGCGTGAAGCGTACACACTCATCGCTTAAGGGGCGGGAGGTCGAGGGTGCGAGTCCCTCCGGGTCCACCTTTCGCGGGCCCGTAGCTCAGGAGCAGAGCGCCTAAAACAGTGACAACCCGCTTTGCGGACCCGCGCGCAGCGGACACCTTTTGATAGTTGCTCGGTCGCGGCGGTGCGCCCCGACCGGCGAAGCGTACACACGGAAACGCCGGGGCTCCAAACCCCGGCCTGTAGGTTCGAATCCTGCCGCCCCCGCCACACGGGGGTGGACAATTCTCGCTTCGCGAACCCGCGCGCCGCCTTGTAAATGTTCGATCCTTCGTCGCGCGCCCCGACGGAGAAAGCGTACATACTAGCTCACTTGGTTAGAGCATATCCCTGATAAGGATACGGCTGCGGGTTCGAGTCCCGCGTATGACCGGCGAAAGCCCGCTTTCTCAACCCGCGCGCGGCGGCACTTACCGCACGATTCTGGTTCCGCGCCCCGACGCGGAAGGCGTACACACTCAGGAAACCATGGGTCGCGGGTGCGAACCCCGCCCGCCGCGATCGCGGCGGTAGCTCAGCAGTAGAGCAATGGGTTAGGTGCCGAACTGCCTTTCGGACCCGCGCGGGATCACACCCTGCCCGGCACCGTCGCCGGAGGAAATGCTACCATGGACACGCTCACCATCGAATCGCTGAGCCGCCAGTTCGCCCGCATCGGGGCGCGCCTGGCAGTGGACGAGAAGACGCCGATCGCCGAGGCGTACACGCTCGACGTTCGGTCCGCCGCCGGGCGGCATAGCAAGGGAAGCAAGGGCGAGACGTTCGTCCTGCGCGTCCGGGAGGACGTGCGGGAGAGCCTGGACCTGCTGACGCTCGACGTGCGGGCCGGCCAGCGCCACCTGCTCCTCTTTGCCCGCCCGCTCGCGCGCGGCGAGGCGTCGGGAGTTCGGGAGGTGACGGTGCCGACCACGCGGTTCCTCTGCGGGCACGACGAGCGCCACTGGTTCGTCGCCGCCGTCGGAGGCGCGGCGAGCAGCGTCTCCGAGGCGATGGAGGGACTGAAGCCGCGCGGCGTCGCGGCGATGCAGCGTCGGCTCGGCGTGCGCGCCCGGGACTGGAACCGGCGCAAGAACCCGGCGTTCCTGCGCCAGGGCGAGTGGTTCTTCCTGCCGCAGCCGGGCTGGCAGCCGCCCTCCGCAGCGCTGACCGTGCTGAGGAACGAGGCCATACGGCGCGGCGACGGCAGCAAGCCGCACCTGGTGGAAGAGCTGTACCGCGACGGCGGCGAGCTGGTGTACGTCTGCCCGCGCCACCCGAACGGCGTGACGCCCGCGCAGCAGGCGAAGATCCTCGCCCGCGACCCCGCGGCGCGCGCCTGGGGCTGGCAGCCGCTGCGCCGGAACATGCAGGTCTTCGCGCGGGGCCGGGTGCGCCACGCCGATCACGCGACGATCACGCTGCCCTGCTGGCACCGGGTGCTGATGAACGGCGAGGAGCTTTCGCGCAACGTCGCCTTTCTGGATTGATGGAATAACGCAGGGACCGTCGCCGAGTGTCGGCGACGCGGGAACGGCCCCCTCCCTATGGGATGGGGGCCGTCTTCGTGAGGAGGTGACCACGATGACGATGACGGCCATGACCAATGCCGAGCGCGACCTGCGCCTCGACATGCTGAACGGCCTGCTGACCACGCCCCACCGCGAGCTAGGGAAGGTGGCCTCGCTGCACGACGACCTCGCGCGGCGCGACCCGCTCTTCTACGGGCACCTCGCCGCCTGGTACCAGCGCAACGGGGACGTGCGCGACCACAAGGAGGTGTTCATCGGCAACCTGCTCACCAGCGAGATCGACGACCACCGGGGCGCGGGCTTCATGCTCCTGCAGGAGCTGCCGCCGTACCAGGTAGCGCGCGTCGTGGACTTCCTCAAGACGCACAAGCACAAGGTGCCGCGCTCGGCGCGGACGGCGGTCACGCGCTACCTGCGCAAGCGGGAGGCGAGTGACGCCGGGTTCGACCGGGCCGCACTGCGCGCCCGCGCCCAGATGAAGCACCTGTACGCGACTCTGCACGTCAAGCCGTCGCCGCGCGCGGAGGCGGTCCTGTTCCGCAACGACCCACCCGAGGGCAGCCTCGCGGCGGCGATGAAGGCGCTCGCGAAGGCGGAGGACCCGCGGGAGCAGGCGCGGCTCATCGTGGAGCGGGGCATCCCGTACACGGTCGCCGTGGGCGCGCTGAAGAAGGTGACGCCGACGGTGCTGGTGGCGCTCATCGACGCGATGACGCCGCAGGAGGTCATCAACAGCCTGAAGTCCCTCAAGGCGCGCGGCGCGATGGACGACCCGCAGGTGAAGGCGCTGATCGACGCCAAGCTCGACGAGGCGAAGCGGTCCGGCCGCGTGGCGGCGTTCAAGGCGCTGGTCGCGGCGGACGCCGCGGACCTGGACGACGAGACGCGGGCCCGGCTCGAGGCGGTGACGAACGAGCAGGTCAAGCGGCGCGGGCGGATCACCCGCTCGACGGCCCTGCTGGTCGACAAGTCGTCGTCCATGAACGACGCCATCGAGATCGGCAAGCAGCTCGCGGCGCTGATCTCGGGCATCGCCGCGGGCGGCCTGATCGTCTACGCCTTCGACACCGCGCCTTACCGGGTGACCGCCAAGGGCGCGGGCGAGCTGACGGACTGGGAGAAGGCGTTCCAGCCGATCAAGTCGGGCGGCGCGACGAGCATCGGCGCGCCGCTGGAGGCGATGCGGATGCGCAAGGAGGCGGTCGAGCAGATCATCCTCGTCACCGACGAGGAGGAGAACACGTCGCCGCACTTCGCGAGCGTCTACGACGAGTACGTCCGCGATCTCGGCGTCGCGCCGAGCGTCGTCATCGTCAAGGTCGGCGCGG
>DATLHN010000010.1:0-12566 GCA_035539875.1 Armatimonadaceae bacterium | reverse complement strand
GAGGTGTTCCGCGCGCTGCGCGAGGGCCATGGATTCCGTCCCCGGGGGGCGTTCAACATCGCGATGCGGGTGTTCCGGGGCGGCGGGTTCACCAAGGACGCCGTGTACCTGCGCGGGCTGCGCTTCGTGCTGGGCTACCTGCGGGACCGCGGCTGCAGAGGCGACCGGTGCGTACTCGGGGCGGCGGCGCTTCCGCCCGGGATCGAGGCGCTCTGGGTAGGAAAGGTCGGAGCGGAGCACCTGCCGCTCGTGGAGGAGTTGCGCTGGCGCGAGGTGCTACGCCCCATTCCACTGACGCCGCGCTGGCTTACGGAGGATCCCCGCGCGGCTTCGCGTTTCGCTGACCTGCTCGTCCGGGAAAATCCTGTCAGTCCTCTGGAACTGGTTGAGGGAGAAACGGAGCGCACACTGCTCCCGCCGGAGGACGGCGAGGAGAATTGAATGAGAATAGGATTTGTGGTGAACGACATCGCCACGGAAGAGGCGGGGTA
Organism: Armatimonadaceae bacterium; assembly: GCA_035539875.1. Taxonomy (GTDB): domain Bacteria; phylum Armatimonadota; class Armatimonadia; order Armatimonadales; family Armatimonadaceae; genus CALEKU01. The sequence continues at coordinate 12,075 of DATLHN010000010.1, read as the reverse complement.
CACCACGACGCGCCTGGCAATAGCCGCCAAGCAGCGGGGGCACGAGGTGTGGCTGATCGGCGTCGGCGACCTCATCTACAACGCCGACGAGAGCATCGGCGCGCACGCCGTGACAGCGCCGGGCAAGACCTACAAGGCGGGCGAGACGTTCCTGAAAGAGGTTCGGGGCGATAAGGCGGTCTGCGAGCGTATCTCGGCCGACGACCTGGACGTCCTGATGCTGCGCAACAACCCGGCCGAGGACGGCGGGCGCGCCTGGGCGCAGAGCGCGGGCATCGTCTTCGGCGACCACGCGGCGCGGCGCGGCACGATCGTAGTCAACCACCCGTCCAGTCTCGCCATGGCGATCAACAAGATGTACCTCCAGACGTTCCCGGAGGCGGTGCGCCCCCGGACGCTGGTGTCACGGAGCGTCACCGATATACGCGAATTCATCAAGCAGGAGGACGGGCGGGTCGTCCTCAAGCCGCTCCAGGGCTCGGGCGGGCAGGGCGTCTTCCTGGCACGCGAGGACGACACGGCCAATATTAACCAAATGGTCGAGGCTATCGTTCGCGACGGCTACTGCATCGCGCAGGAGTACCTGCCCGCCGCCTCCGAGGGCGACACGCGCCTGTTCGTCATGAACGGCGAACCGCTCCAGATCAACGGGAAGTACGCTGCCTTCCGGCGCGTTTCAGCCCCCGATGACATGCGCAGCAACCTGCACGCGGGCGGTCACCTCGCCCGCGCCGAGATCAACGACTCCATGCTGCGCCTGGTCGAGTTGGTGCGGCCCAAGCTGATACAGGACGGCATGTTCCTGGTGGGCCTCGACATCGTGGGCGACAAGCTGATGGAGATCAACGTCTTCAGCCCCGGCGGCCTGGGCAGCGCGCAGAAGATGGAGGACGAGAACTTCACCGAGGCGGTCATCACGGCGCTGGAGCGCAAGGTCCGCGCCCGTTCGGACTACGGCGACAAGCTGGACAACAGCACGCTCGCCTGCCTGTAACGGGGCCGTTGTCCCGGAGGGACACCGTGGGGTACAGTAGGGGCGTCAACCCATGCGAAACATTACGACGCCCCTTACTACCGGCTGGCAGGTCGCGGAGCGCGTCGCGCCGTCCCGCGACCTGCTCTTCCTCGCGGGCGGCGAGCGGGACTGGGTTCCCGCCACGGTCCCGGGCCACGTCCACCTCGATCTGGTGCGCGCCGGAGTCATCCCCGACCCCTTCTTCCGCATGCAGGAGCGCTCCTGCCGGTGGGTGGACGAGGCGGACTGGACGTACCGTACTACTTTCACCGTCAATGCCGAGCGCCTGGCGGCGCGCGGCGACTACGGGCGGCACTTCCTCCACTTCCACGGCCTCGATACGCTCGCGCGTGTCCATCTAAACGGTTCGCTGGTTGGGACGGCGGAAAACATGTTCGTCCCGCATCGCTTCGACGTGACCGACGCCCTGCGCGAAGGGGATAACGACCTGCGCGTCGAGTTCGACTCCGCGCTGCGGGTGGGCCAGGAGCGCGCCGCGGCGTACCTGGGCGACGCCGCCTTCGGTGACCGCGGGGAGCAGGGCTACTTCAACTTCGGCCCGCGCGCCTTCGTCCGCAAGGCGCAGTACATGTTCGGCTGGGACTGGGGTCCGGAACTCGTCTCCTGCGGTATCTGGCAGCCCGTCGAACTCGTCACCGTCCCCGTCGCGGAGATTGTTGACCGGCGGGTCGAGCATGAGTTCATCGCCGAGAATCGTGTCCGCGTGGTCGTTGTCGTGGACGTGGAGCGACACCAGCCTGACATTCCGGTTCGCTTTGATGCTCGACTCACGGCGGATTTAGGGTTTCCTGATTTATTCAAGGAGGCCGAAGAGATACACCTGAGCGACCAGATACCCTTGCCGCCTTCGGTCGGTAGGCATTCGCTACGGGCCGAACTGGGCGAGGCAACAATTGCTCGCTGGCAGTGCGGCCTGAATGCCAGTGCTATTCGTTATCTGGTAACGGCGTCTCTGACACTGTCCGACCCGAAGAAAGAGGAGTATCGCTTTCTCCACTCGATTGCCTGGAGGATCGGCTTCCGGATGGTCGAACTCGTGCGCGAGCCAGATACGGACGGTAAGGGAGAGGGATTCCTTTTTCGCGTCAACGGCGTGGATACCTATATAAAGGGAGCGAACTGGATACCGGACCATTCGTTCCCCTCCCTCATCGACAGAAAGCGGCTGGAGAAGCGGCTGCGGCAGGCCAAAGACGCCGGGTTCAACATGCTCAGAGTGTGGGGCGGCGGGCTGTACGAGTCCGACGACTTCTACGACATTTGCGACGACCTCGGCATCCTCGTCTGGCAGGACTTCCCGTTCGCCTGCTGTCTCTACCCGGACGACGACCCGTCGTTCCTGGAGAATGTCCGCGCAGAGGCGACCGCCGCCGTGCGCCGCCTGCGGCACCACCCCTGCCTGGCGCTCTGGTGCGGCGGCAACGAGAACGTCGAACTGCACCAGTACCGCTGGGAGGGTGATAGCCAGGCCACGAAGTTCTACGGCGAACACCTCGTCGGCGAACTCCTGCCCGCCGTGCTGGCCGCCGAGGACCCGAAGACGCCGTACTGGCCGAACTCGCCCTTCAGCGGCGAGAGCTGCGAAATGTGCCGCGACGAGAGCTACGGCGATGCCCACTACTGGGCCGTATGGCACAGCCACGGCGGCACCACCGGCGACTGGGTCCACTACGCCGAGAGCGACTGCCGGTTCTCATCCGAGTTCGGGTTCGCCGCACCCTGCGGGTGGAATGCCTGGGAGTCCTGCACCGACCCCGCGGACCGCTGGCCCGGGTCGCCCGTCGCCCGCTGGCACGACAAGACGCGCAAGGGCTACGAGACCTATATCAGTTACGTCGAGAAGCACTTCCCCCGCGTCAACACCTTCGACGACCTGATCTACTACGGCCAGGCGAACCAGGCGCTCGCACTTTCGTTCGGCATCGAGCACTGGCGTCGGGCGAAGGGCCGCTGCTGGGGCACGCTCTTCTGGCAGTTCAACGACTGCTGGCCGGTTCAGTCGTGGTCGGTCGTGGACGGCGCGGGCGAGGAGAAACTGGCGTACTACGCCGTGAAGCGCGCCTACGCCCCGCTTCTGCTGTCGCTGTACTCCGCCGATGGCCGCGCTGCCGCCGCCCACCTCGTCAACGACACGCTCCAACCCGTTCCCGGGATACTGACCCTCCGCCTGCTCGATTTCTACGGAACAGAGATCGCGCGTCGGGAGAACCGCGTCATCGCCCCGGCGAACGCCGCCAGCGGCGCGGCGGTCACATTGGAGATGCCCGAACGCACGGACACGTCCGCCGTCTTCCTCCACGCCACCATCACCGCGCCGGACGGGGCGCTGCTCGCGGAACGGATGGCGCTTCTGGCAGAGCCGAAAGACCTGCGCCTGCCCGCCCCCGGCCTTTCCTGGGGCCTGACGCCGTCGCCAAAGGCGAACGAACCGGCGTGGAGTCTCGAATTCCGCGCCGAGCGGCTCGCGGCGTTCGTCTGGCTGCGCTTCGAGGGGATGACCGGGGTGACGTTCTCCGACAACGGGTTCCACCTCGCGCCGGGGCAGACGCGGCCCGTCGAAGTGCACGGGCTTTCGCGCGACGTCGCACCGGGCGAACTGCTCGCGCGTCTGAGGGTGCGGCACCTGTGAGCAGCGGGACGCGGACGGGCACGGGCGACGTCCTGGCGGGCGGGGAACCGCTTCTGGCGCGCGTCCGCGCCGAAGCCGCCGTGCCCGGCACGACCCGGATGCGCTTCGCCCTCGGCTACCTGTTCGTGCCCGGGCTCGCCCCGATCTGGGACGCGCTGGAGGCGAGCACGGCGACCGACATCCGGCTGCTCATCGGCAACACCACGAGCGTCCTTTCCGAGGAGCAGCGGGCCGCCGCGGGCGATGCCGGGCCGGGCGGGGCGGCGCTGCTTTCCGTGCCCATGGAGCAGGACGTGGCCGCCGGGGCGCGTGCCGCCCGCGACCGGGTGGTCGCCGAGACGGCGGCCGCGCTGCGGGAGAACCTCGCGCGCATCGAGCGTACGGACGCCAACGCCGCGCTGCTGGTCGGGCTGGCGCGCGCCGTGGCGGCGAACCGCCTGCGCGTCCGCATCTACCCGGACGGTCGACTGCACGCCAAGGTCTGCCTCTTCGACCGGGAGAGCGTAGAACAGAGCGTCGCGCTGGTCGGCTCCACGAACCTGACCCTGCCCGCGCCCGGGAATCCGACGGAGTTGAACGTCGCCACGCGCGGGGAGCCGTGCGCCGCCGTCTCCGACTGGTTCGGGGCGCTCTGGGACGAGGGACAGGACTTCACCCGGGCGTTCGTCGGCGAACTGCTCCGGGGGTGGCCGCTCTCGCCGTAGAATGCGCCGGGTTCGGCTGATTCCTCGTCACATTTGGTTCTTTCTGGTGTAAAATGCCCCAAGACACCCGGGGCGGCGTCGCGTCATTTCCGAACCCGGTGGCTCCCCGTTTTTCCGCCGGGACAGCGTTTCCGCAGGCCGACGCACTGCCTCCGCTCACTTTCCAGGATTTACACTCCGATTTCGCTAAGATTACCGTCGCGAGCGATGGACGGGCGACTCCGCGCAACCCGGCGCGTGCGCTCATGGCTGTAGAAGTCGGATGGGGCCTGCACGGCTTCGTAGTCGGGGGTTGGGCCGCGAGCCCGACGTATTGAGTAAGACTCGTTTGGGAGGACGTTTCGTGCGAAAGAACCTTCGGCAGACTCTTGTTCTGACGGCGGCGGCATCCGCCCTTGCCTTCTCTCTCGGCGCGCCTGCGCGCGCCCTTAACTTCAACTTCTCCTATGGAAGCGGTATTACCGAGGGCGATGCCGCGGATCTGGGCTTCAAGCAGGCTGCCACGCTCTGGAGCAGTCTGCTGACGGACAATATTACGGTCAACATTGAGATCGATCTTCAGGCATTGGGAGCGGGGGTACTGGGACAGGCCGGCTCCGCGGTAGGGTCGGTCTCCTATGCAAACATTCGGTCTGCGCTCGTCGCCGATGCGATTTCCGCGGATGATCTGACGGCTACGTCCAATCTTCAGACCGGGCCGCTCAACATCTACATGAACCGCACGGCGACCAGTCCCGGTAATACGCCCTATCTGGACAATAACAACAGCTTCAATAACAACAATCTGTCGGCGAACACTGCCAACCTCAAGGCGCTCGGCTTCAACGTTGGCTCGGGGCTGGATGCCGCGATCACGTTCAGCAGCAACTTCGCATTCGACTTCGACCGCTCGAACGGCATCGGTGCCGGACAGTTTGACTTTGTAGGTATCGCCGCGCACGAGATTGGTCACGCGCTGGGATTCGTCAGCGCCGCGGACTATTTCGACGAGTCTCCCGGTTTGAACGAGAACGGAACGTTTGACGGCGCTTCGATCCTGGACCTGTTCCGCTTCTCGACGGAAAGCGTCGCGGCAGGGGGGCTCAGGACCATCGACATCACCGCCGATTCCCGCAACAAGTTCTTCTCCCTGGATGGCGGGGCGACACCTCTCACGCCCACAGCGCGCTTCTCCACCGGGGCGTTCAACGGTGACGGCAGTCAGGCGAGTCACTGGAAAGATAACCTGGGCTCGGGCATCATGGACCCTACTGCTGCCTCGGGGGAACTGCTCCTGATCTCCGAACTCGATCTGCGCGCCCTGGACGTGATGGGCTACAATCGGATCGTCGCGTTGCCGGAACCGTCGACGTTCGCGCTGATGGGCCTCGGCGGGATGCTGCTCGGCGGCGTGGCCGTGCGCCGCGGTCGGAATCGCCGGTCGAATTAGCGGGCGGGCGCGGTACACTACGGACGTAAAGCGTATGCCGCCCAAACTGCAGCGACGTCAGTATCAGGTGTTCATCGACCGCGTCCCCGAGGCGGTGTTCGCCTTCCACACGAACCTGAGGAACCACGCCCGCCTCTGCCCGTCCGACATGCCCGAGGAGGTCCTGACCGACCCGGAGGGGGCGGAACTGGCGGAGGGGGCGCGGGTCGCGTACCGGATCACGCGCGGCGGGATCGCGCGCCCGTTCAACGTCGAGGTGTTCGACTGGACGCCGCCCCACGGGTGGGCCGTGCGGCAGGTCGAAGGCCCCTTCGCCTCCTGGACCCACCGCCAGCGCTTCGCCCCGTTCCAGGGCGGGACGCTCCTCACGGACCTGATCGAGTACGCCCCGCCTGCCGGGCCACTCGGCATGCTGATCGACCGCCTCTACCTCGGCGCGCAGATGGAAAAACTCTTCCGCCACCGGCAGGAGGAGGCCAAGCGACTGATCGAGCGCATCTCCCGCATCAAGGGCCGCGACGCGCTGTGAAGGTCGTCATCGCCCCGGACTCGTTCAAGGGAGCGCTGTCCGCGCCCGAAGTCGCCGAAGCCATAGCGAGCGGGCTGCGGCGCGTCTTCCCCGACGCCGAGTGCGCCCTGCTTCCTGTCGCCGACGGGGGGGAGGGCACCGCCGCCGCCCTCGCGTCGGCCACCGGCGGAGAACTCCTCGCTGAGAGCGTGACCGGGCCGCTCGGCGAACCGGTGGAGGCGCGCTGGGCGCTGCTGGGGGACGGTCGGACCGCGGTAGTGGAACTCGCGGAGGCGGCGGGCCTTACCCTCGTGCCCGCCGACCGCCGCGACCCGAAGGTCACGACCACGCGCGGGGTGGGGGAACTGCTCCTCGCCGCCGCGCGCCACCCCGGCGTCTCCCGCATCCTGGTCGGCCTCGGCGGCTCCGCGACCAACGATGGCGGCGCGGGCATTCTCCACGCGCTCGGATTTCGATTGCGCACCGCTGTGGGCGAGGAACTGCCTCCGGGGGGCGCGGCACTGGCCCACCTGGCGTCCGTCGAGACGACAGGAATGGCCCTGCCGCGCGCCCTCGAAGTCGTCATCGCCTGCGATGTGGACAATCCGCTGGCCGGGCCGCGGGGTGCGTCGGCGGTCTTCGGGCCGCAGAAGGGCGCGACGCCGGACGACGTAGCCCGGCTCGACGCGGCACTCGCGCACTACGCGTCGAAGATGGCGGAGACGACGGGGCGGGACGTGTCGGCGGTCCCCGGCGCGGGCGCGGCGGGCGGTGCAGCGGCGGGACTGCTCTGGGCGTTTCCCGAGGCGCAACTTCGCCCCGGCATCGACCTGGTGCTGGACGCGGTCGACTTCGAGGCGCGTCTGCGCGGGGCGGACCTCGTACTCACGGGGGAGGGGCGACTGGACGCGCAGACGCTCGGCGGGAAGGTGGTCGCGGGCGTGGCCCGCCGCGCGCGCTCGGCGGGCGTCCCGGCGGTCGGCGCGATCGTCGGCGGCCTCGCCCCCGACGTCGATCTCGGCGGGCTGGAACGCCGCCTCGGCGTCGCCGCCGTAATGCCCCTCGCCCCCGGCCCCTGCACGCTGGAGGAGTCCGTCGCCGCCACGCGGGTCTGGCTCGCGGACGCCGCCGAGCGCGCCGCGCGGTGGATGCGCATAATTTGACACGCTACCGGCACCGTAGTACACTCACCTTGCCGTGTCTACCAGAAAGAGCGAGAGTTCCGCGCCCGCCGGGGAGCACGACGCAGAGAACCGTCCGCCGCCGGTTGGTTCCGGCGCGACGCACGACGAGGAGCCCGGCGCGGCCGACAGTCTGGTCGAAGAGGCGGCGCAGGCGCTGGAAGAGGTCGGCGGATTCTCCGTACGCCTCATCACCGCGCCGGTCATCGGGGTCATCGCCTACTTCGGCGAGGTGGTCGCTCTGTTCGGGCAGGCCCTGCGCTCGCTCCTGACGCGCGGCGTTCACGGCGGGGACCTGGTGCGCCAGTTGTCCGTCATCGGCGCGGAGTCCATTCCGATCTCCCTCCTGACCGTCGGTTTCACCGGCGCCATCCTCGCCCTCTACACCGCCGACACGCTCCGGACCTACGGGGCGGCGGACCTCGTCGGGGGCGTCGTCGCCCTCTCCATCGTTCGCGAAACAGGCCCGATCCTCGTCGCCGTCTCCATCGCCGCGCGTGCCGGGTCCGCCATCACCGCCGAGATTGCCTCCATGAAGGTGACGGAGCAGATAGACGCGCTGCGCTCGATGGCGATCTCGCCCGTGGAGTACCTCGTGGTGCCGCGGCTGCTTGCCTCGCTCATCATGCTCCCCCTGGTCTGCATCTGCGCCGACGCCGCCGGGGTCTGGGGGGGCGCGATCGTCGCCTCCGGCTTCGACGTCTCGTTCTCGATGTACGTCAATTCGATCCGGCAAATGATGGAAACGGACGGCAGCGACATCACGCAGGGGCTGCTGAAGACCGTGGTGTTTGGAGTCATCATCGCCCTGGTCGGCTGCCGCGAGGGGCTGGAGACCAGTGGCGGCGCGACCGGAGTAGGCCAGTCCACCACCCGATCCGTCGTCATAGCCATCGTCCTGATCTTCATCGCCGACTTTATCCTCTCGTTCCTGATGAAGAGCGGCAACCTCCTTTGACCCGCGCCGAAGAAGAGAAAGCGCCCGCGCCGCAGATGTCCGACGCCCCCGCTGCTGCCGCTGCCCCTGATCCCACCTCCGCCGACTCGGCCAACGGCGCGCCGCGGCTCGACATCCGCGATCTTCACTTCTCGGTCGAGGACAAGGAGATCTTGAAGGGGATCACGCTCAGCGTCGCGCCGGGAGAGATCCTGTGCGTGATGGGGCTCTCGGGGAGCGGCAAGTCCACCCTGCTGCGCAACGTCGCCGGGCTGGTCAAGCCGACGAGCGGGGAGATATTCATCGACGGCCGGGAGATATCGAATCTCAGCGAGGCCGACCTCCTGGAGGTCCGGGCGAAGATCGGGGTGGTCTTCCAGTACAGCGCGCTGTTCGACTCGATGAACGTCTTCGAGAACATCGCCTTCGGCATTCTGCGCGGGCCGCGCCGGAAGGAAAACCGGAACATGGGCAAGACCGCGCTGATACGGATGGTGGCGGAGCGGCTGCGCGACGTCGGGCTTCCCGGGACCGAGCGGCAGATGCCCTCCGACCTGTCCGGGGGCATGCGGCGGCGGGTGGGCCTGGCGCGCGCGCTGGCGACGAGTCCGGACATCGTCCTGTACGACGAGCCGACCTCGGGCCTGGACCCGGTCACCGCCGCGCAGATCGACGAACTGATCCTGCGCACGCGCGACCAGAACGGCGTGACGAGCGTGGTCGTCTCCCACGACATGGGCAGCATTTATCGCATCGCGGACCGGATACTCATGCTTTACGACGGCGAGACCAGGATTCTTGGCACGCGCGACGAGATCAGGGCGTCCAATGACCCGGTGGTCCGCCAGTTCATAACCGGGGACATCGAGGGGCCGATCCAGACGCAGGGGCGTCGGCGGAAGTAGCGAGCGAGCGGATCGTCCGGAGAACCGAACTTCATGAACCCACAGTTACGACGCTTTTTCCTGGTGGGGCTTACGGGCATCGTGAGCATCATCGGGCTTACCTATTCCTACCTGTGGCTGCGGGGGCTCACCTCCGGCGGGGGCTCCAAGCAGATTAATGTCACGTTCGCCGACGCGCGCGGTATCGCGAAGGGCAACGAAGTGCGGATGGCGGGCGTGCGCATCGGCCAGGTGGAGGACATCAAGCTTACCGACGACTACAAGGCGCTCCTGCACCTGCGCATCCTCGAAAAGTACGACATCCCGAAGGGCTCCCGCTTCGTCATCCGCGGCAGCCTGCTCGGGAACACGGCGACCCTGTCCGTGGAGCCCGCGGTCGGCGTCCAGGACTACTACGCGAACGGCGAGACCGTGGAGAAGGAGGGCTCGACCCCCGGGATGTTCGAGAGCGCGCTCGGCGCGGGGGAGCAGGAGCAGGTGAACTCCATACTCTCGTCCACGGAGCAGACGAGCCGCAACATAGAGAAACTCACCTCCGCGGTCGCCGGGAACCGGAAGACGCTGGAAGAGCTCAACCGCCTGAACGAGACGCTGGCCGGGATGCGCGCCACCCTGGTCAGCGTGGACAAACTGACGCAGAACCTGAACTCGGCGTCCGAGTCGCTGCCGCGGCTGGCGGCGCAGACGGAGTCGCAGGTCTCCACGCTCTCGTTCCAGGCGAATCGGGTGCTCGCGAACCTGGAGACGGCCTCCGCCAGCGGCCAGCGCCTGGCGAAGAACACCGAGGGGCTGACGGGCGACCTGCGGGCGACGGTGAACGAGAACCGGGAGACGCTGAAGGCGATCCTCCAGAACGCCGACGAGGCGTCGTCCGCCATCGCGGGCCTGATCGTGCAGCTGGAGGAGACGGTCGGCGACGACAAGATCCAGGGAAACCTCAAGGCGGTCACGGACAATCTGGCGTCCGTCTCCGCGCGCCTGGACGCCACCGCCGCGAGCGTGCAGAATCTGGCGTCCGACCCGCGCCTCGCCGCCGACGTCCGCGACACGGTTGCGAACCTGAAGGAGACGTCCGCATCGATACGGACCCGCGCCGGGCGGGTGGAGACGATCCGGATTCCCGGCGAGCGACGCCGTACGGAAGGCACGGAGACTCCCCGCCCCGCGCCCCCGCCCGCGACGACCTCGCTGCTGGAGCCGGGCTTGGCGGTCGATTCGGTGTATGATACAACGCTATCGCGCCTGCGCGTGGATACCAACTATACGCTGCTGCGGGGCGAGCCGGGCCGGTTCTACCGGGTCGGCTTCTACGACCTGTCGGAGGGGAACCGGCTGAACCTCCAGGTCGGGCAGGCGGTGGGGGCGGACGGCGCGTTCGCCTACCGCTACGGCCTCTTCGGCGGCAAGTTCGGCGTCGGCGCGGACGCGCGCACCGGACTCTTCGACTGGCGGCTGGACCTGCTGGACCCGAACCGCTTCACGGCGAACGCGCGCCTGAAGGCGTACCTGAACCGGGAGCGCACGACCAGCGTGACCGCGGGCATCGACTCCGTCGGAAACGGCAACCGCGCCGTCTTCGGCGTACAGATACGGAATTGACCGGGGAGACGGCGTGAGCCGCGCGGAGAGGGCAAGTTCCTCCGCCTGCTCGCTCCGCGTCTTCGCGGTTTCACGAAAGGACAAGACCGAATGAAAGTCATCATGCAGAAGGACGTCGACAAGGTGGGCAAGGAGGGCGAGGTCGTCAGCGTCGCCGACGGATACGCCCGCAACTACCTGTTCCCCCGGGCGCTCGCCGTCGAGGCGACCGGCGGCGCGCTGAAGAACGTCCAGATGCGCCAGGCGCAGGAGGAGAAGCGCGCCGAGTCCCTCAAGGCGGACGCGGACACGGCCGCGGCGGCCCTGGAGGGCAAGACCATCAAGATCGAGGCGCGCGCGGGCGACGGGGACCGCCTGTACGGCTCGATCACCACGGGCGACATCGCGGAAGCGATCAAGAAGAGCCTGAGCGTGGCGGTCGACAAGCGCAAGATCCAGCTCAACGACCCGATCAAGGCGATGGGCACCCACACCGTGCCGGTGAAGCTGCACCGCGACGTGACCGTGCCGGTCACCGTCGAAGTGGTAAAGGCAGCCGCCTGATCTTCCTGAGGCCGTGTCGGAGGAGGGCGCGGCGGGCACGTACCCGCCGCGCTCTTCTTCGTTTTCCCGCTCCTACGGACCGGTAGCTATCCATGGATCGTATCCCCCCGCAGAACATCGAAGCGGAGATGGCGGTGCTCGGCGCCATGCTCCTCGGCGACCGCGGCGCGGTCGAGCGCGCCACGGAGATTTTGCAGAGGGAAGACTTCTACCGCGAGGCGCACGCGCACATCTTCGACGTCATGGTCCACCTGTCGGAGCGCGACGAGCCGGTAGACTTCGTCACGGTCAAGAACGACCTGGACCGGCGCAGCATCCTGGACGGCGTCGGCGGCATCGGCTACCTGATGCAGCTGGGCGACTTTGTCGCGACCACGGCCAACGTCGCCTACCACGCCAGCATCGTGCGCGAGAAGGCGCTGCTGCGCCGCCTGATCGAGGCGGCGTCCCACATCGCGGGCATGGCCTACGGCGAGGTCGACGAGGTCGAGACCATCGTCGACATGGCCGAGCGAACCGTCTTCGAGGTCGCCAGCAAGCGCTCCACGCAGTCGTTCGCGCAGCTCCGCCCCCTCCTGAACGAGGCCTTCGAGAAGATCGACAC
>DATLHN010000009.1:0-4221 GCA_035539875.1 Armatimonadaceae bacterium | reverse complement strand
TCTGCCGCCGATGAAGCGCCGGGTCCCGCCGCCGCGACCACCCGCAGCGACGGGACCCGGCGCTTCATCGGCGGCAGAGGGCGCTCCGGGGTGAACGGCCCCGGCGCGACGGCCAGCAGCGGCCCCTCCCGCGCCGGATCGTACTCGACCCGCTCCAGCAGCTCCCGCAGGTCGTAGACCTCCGAACGGGCCGCGCCCGGCGCGGCGAGGAGTGCCGCCGGTCCGATCCCGAGCCGCGCGACCGCCTGGCGGCGCGTCATCCTCACAGAGTCTCGTACTCCACGGCGACGGTCTGGCCGGTGCGGGCGGCGCGGTCGATTGCCTCGTAGAGCGCCGTGCTCTTGTAGCTCTCGTAGATCGACGAGCGCGTCGTGGTGCGGCCCTCGCGCAGCGCGGCGACGAAGTCCGCGATCTCGGCAAGGTGACCCGTCTCGTTGCCGCTGTCGCCCTGCGACGTGAAGGTCGGCGGCTCGCGCCACTCGGTCGGGACGCCCCCCTCGGCGATGCGCCACCGGCTGGAGTTCTCGACGCTCATCCAGCGCCCCCCGCCCGCCGTCAGCTCCACCGACTCGGTCGGCACGGAGAACGAGCGCCCGTCCGAGAGCGTCAGAGTCCCGACCGCGCCGCTGGCGAAGCGCAGGCTCACCGCGAAGTCGTGCCCGTCACGCGTGAAGCAGGAGACCGCTTCGGTGTCGCCCGCCAGGTAGCCGGTCAGGTCGATCAGGTGGATGCAGAAGTCGAGCAGGAACGTCCGGCGCGGCGACGCGTTGTCGTAGGGCGCGGAGCAGTAGTCGGCGGAGTAGGCGCGCAGCCCCTCGCCGGGCGGCAGGGCGTCCAGCCACGCGCGGGCGCGCGCGTACGCCGCGCTGTAGCGCTTCTTGAAGGCGGTCGTGCAGAGCAGGCCGCGCTCGGCCGCCACGCGCGCCACTCCCAGAGCGTCCGCCGCGGTCGCCGCGGGGGGCTTCTCCGTGTACACGGGCAGCCCGCGCTCCAGAATCCGGGTCGCGTGCGCCGCGTGCGCCTCGGGGCCGACGCACACCATCACGGCGTCGGGCGACTCGGCGTCCAGCATGGCGTCCAGGTCGGTGTACGCCGTGCCGCCGAAGCGCCGGGCATTGGTCTCGGCCCTCCCGGCGTCCAGGTCGCAGACGCCCACTAGCTCCGCGCCCGCCTTGCCGACGTAGGGGTAGAGGTTCCGCGAGGCGTGCCCGCCCGCGCCGACCACGCACACGCGCGGGTCGCGCTCGCCCGTCCCGGTCATTCGCGTCCTCCGTGCGTCGCGAGCAGGGGGAGGACGTACTCCCGCGCCTCGCGGCAGTAGCGCGCGGTGTTCTCGGGGTCGGCCACCTCCATCTCGATCACGTACTCGCCGCGGTACCCGCGGTCGTTTTCCAGGTGCGCGAACAGGCCGAGAAGGTCGATCTCCCCCGCGCCGAAGGCGACGGACTGGCGGCCGACCTGGTCCTTGACGTGGACGTAAACGACGCTCTCGCCGAGCGCGTCCGCCGCCTCGCGCCAGCCGACCCCGGCCGAGTGGAACTGCCCGACCTCCAGCAGGGAGCGCAGTCGCGGGTCGCCCGCCCCGTCGAGCACGGCAAGGGTGTGCTCGGGCCGCTCCAGCGCCGTCCCGAAGTGGTTCTGCACGACGACCGTCACCCCGAGCGGCTCCGCGGCGTCCAGCACCGGCCCGGCCGCGCGGACGTACGTCGCGATGTCGGCCGCCTTCAGGAGCACGACGCCCGCGCCGACCGCGGCGGCGAACCGGACCGCGCCGACGGCACCGGCCTGCGTCTCCGCGAACCGGTCGCCGGGATCGACGCGCGGCAGGTGCAGCGCGGCGAAGGTCATTCCGTGCTCCGCGCCGAGCGCGCGTATCCGCTCCGGGTCGTCGGAGCGCCAGTCCACGCGCGACGCCGCCCAGTCGCTGAAAAGCTCGAAGCGCCGGTACCCGGCGTCGGCGAACGTCGCCAGCGCCTCCGGCAGCGACGCCTTCGGGAGGGAACAGGAACTGATGACGAGCCGGTCGTCGGCGGCAGGTGTCGGGGTCAGGGTCGGGCCTCCTCGCCACGCGGGCGGCGTCGCGCGCGCGGTCACGCACGCATGGGTTCCACGCGCCCCTGCCCGCCTCCTGCACCGCATCGCACCGTCGCGGGTGATACCATCAGCGGCGGTATGCGTTCTCGCCCGCACATCTCGCCGCTCTGGCTCGTCTTCGCCGCCGCCGTGCTCTGGAGCACCGGGGGCCTGTGCATCAAGGCGTGCTCGCTCCCGGCGGTCGAACTCGCCTTCGGGCGGTCGGTCCTCGCCGGGCTGACGGTCGCGCTCCTGACGTACCGCCGGGGCTTCCGGCTGAACCGCGTCACCGCGCTCGCCTCGGTCCTGTACGCGGGGACGCTGCTCCTGTTCGTGGTGGCGACCAAGCTCACGACGGCCGCGAACGCCATCTTCCTCCAGTACACCGCGCCGCTCTACATCCTGCTCGCCGAGCCGCTGATGTTCCGCGAGCGGCTTCGCCCCCGGGACGTCGCCGTGGTGGGCGTCTGCCTGGCGGGGATGGCGCTGTTCTTCGTCGGCGAGCTGCGCCCCGCCGACCTCCAGGGCAACCTCGCCGCGCTGGCCTCCGGCCTGTGCTACGCCTTTTTCGTGCTGCTGCTGCGCCACCCGGACGCCGCCGCGGTCAACCGCGCGTCGTCGGTCGTCTACGGCAACCTCCTGCTGGCCGCCGCGACCGCGCCCGCGTTCTTCGCCGGAGCCGGATTCGCCCTGTCGGGCCGCGACGCCCTGATCCTGCTCTACCTCGGGGTGGTGCAGATCGGGGTCGCCTACACGCTGTTCACGGCGGGCATGGCGCGCGGAGTGCGCTCACTCGACGCGGGCATCGTGGGCTACGTCGAGCCGATCCTGAACCCGATCTGGGTGTTCCTCCTGCTGGGCGAGCGGCCCGCGCCGTGGGCGCTCGCGGGCGGCGCGATCATCATCGCCGCCGTCGCCTGCCACGGTCTGCTCTCCGCGGCTACTCCCGCGGCCCGCGGGGCGGATCCCCCGCCGCCGTGAGGCGCGCCCGCTCGTCGTCGGTGAAGAGGCGCGAGCGGATCAGGAAGCGCACCCCCTCCGGGGCCTCGACCGAGAAGCCGCTCCCGCGGCCCGGCACGACGTCCACGGTCAGGTGCGTGTGCTTCCAGTACTCGAACTGCGGCCCGCTGATGTAGAACGGGGTGCCCGCGACCTCCCCGAGGTAGACGTCCGACTGGCCGACGCGGAACTCGCCGCGCGGGTAGCACATGGGCGCGCTGCCGTCGCAGCAGCCGCCCGACTGGTGGAACAGGAGGGGGCCGTGGACCCCCTCCATCTTCGCCACCAGCGCCGCGGCGGCGGGCGTGATTTCCACCCGCTCCACCCTGGCGGTGGTCGTGGTCATGGCGAACGCTCCCCTCCCTTCGCTCAGAAGAACCCCATCGGGTTCGGATCGTAGGAGACCAGCAGGTTCTTGGTCTGCTGGTAGTGGTCGAGCATCATCTTGTGGTTCTCGCGCCCGATGCCGCTCTGCTTGTAGCCGCCGAACGCCGCGTGCGCGGGGTACTGGTGGTAGCAGTTGGTCCAGACGCGGCCCGCCTGGATGCCGCGGCCGACGTGGAACGCGGTGTTCATGTCGCGCGTCCACAGGCCCGCCCCGAGCCCGTAGAGCGTCTCGTTCGCGATGGCGAGCGCCTCGGCCTCGTCCTTGAACTTCGTCACCGAGACGACCGGGCCGAAGATCTCCTCCTGGAAGACCCGCATCTTATTGTGGCCCTCGAAGATGGTCGGCTCGACGTAGTAGCCGCCGGACAGGTCGCCGGTCACCTCGGCCTGCTTGCCGCCCGTCAGAACCTTCGCCCCCTCCTGCTTGCCGATCTCGATGTAGGAGAGGATCTTTTCGAGCTGGTCGTTGGACGCCTGCGCGCCCACCATCGTGTCGGTGTCGAGCGGGTTGCCGGACTTGATCTTCTTCACCCGCTCGATGGCGTGGCTCATGAACTCGTCGTAGAAGCTCTCCTGGACGAGCGCGCGCGACGGGCAGGTGCAGACCTCGCCCTGGTTGAGCGCGAACATGGCGAACCCTTCGAGCGCCTTCTGCGCGAAGGCGTCCTGCTTCGCGAAGCAGTCGGCGAAGAAGAGGTTGGGCGACTTGCCGCCCAATTCCAGCGTCACCGGGATGATGTTCTCGCTGGCGTACTGCATGAT
>DATLHN010000008.1:0-4937 GCA_035539875.1 Armatimonadaceae bacterium | reverse complement strand
CGCCCCACCTTCGTGCCGTCCGGCAGCGTCCCCTCGTCCGTGCCGAACGCGTCTGGATGGTGGCCGGGGAGGACCCGTGGTCGACGTACCGGTACGCCGGAGCGGCCGCCAGCCTCGCCCGCTCCCTCCGGGGCGACGGCGGAAAGCCGCCGTTGCGGGACCCGGAGGGCGTGGACTGGGCGAAGGAGGCGCGGGAGGCGTACGCCTGGGCCCGGGCGAACACCCGCCCCGGCGACGAACAGGCGATGGGCGGGAGCCTGCGCCACCCGCGCGCGTACGCGGCGGCGGCCCTGTTCCGCCTCACCGGCGAGGCGGCGTACGAGGAGCAGCTCGCCAGGGACACGGCCTGGATAAAGCCGGACACCCTGCTCTGGGACGACGCCGCCTACGGCCCGTTCGTCTACGCGCTCGGCGGCAAGGGCGACGCCGCCCTGCTCGCGCGCATCCGCGCCGCCGTCCTGCGCACCGCCGACGAGTCGCTGGTGAACACCCTGGACAAGCGCGCTTTGCGCTGGGGCGGCAACTTCTCCATGCCCATGCTCATCGGACAGCAGACCACGCCGTGGGTGCTGGAGGGCGCCGTGGCGTACGCCCTGACCAGGACGAGCGACCCGGAGCGAGCCCGGCGCTACCGGGCGGGGTTGTACACGACCTGCGACTACTTCCTCGGCACGAACTCCCTGAACCAGACATGGGTGACGGGACTGGGTCCGCGCCACCCGACCGAGATCTTTCACATGGACGCCTGGTACAACGGCAAGGGGAAGTTCCACCCCGGCCTTATCCCTTACAGCCCGTGGCGCAAGGCGAACGAGCGGGGCGCGGGCCCGTGGGACCTGGACTGGGCGAACAAGACGCTGCACCCGGCCGTCGACGCGTGGCCCGGCAACGAGCGCTGGTTCGGCAACCGCTGCGCGCCGCTCGGCAGTGAGTTCACCGTCCACCAGAACATCGGCCCGGCCGCGGCCCTCTTCGGCTTCCTCTGCGCGGACCAAAGCGCGCGGTAGGGGAATAGCAGTCCCAACGCGCGCCGTTGCCGCCCGGTCATCGCCGCCGGAGAACTCGGATACGTCCTGCCTGCACCGTCAGTCGTGCCGCGGCGGGTAAGCCGGAACTCGGCCGGCGTTGCCTGCACTCCCCGAACCATCTCCTGCTGTGCGTTACCCGCATCTTCCCTGCCTCACCGCTTTGCCCTGCGTGTCGTAGGGGAAGCGCTTCCGGTCGGCAAGGGCGGCCGCCGTTGCCGCACGCACTCGTGTACCGTCGCGTCACCCGTCCCGGTCGCGAAAAATCTTCGCGTCCGTTCGAACCGGGGCCGCCGCCGCCGGGTCATAGCAGGCGAGGGAAGGCGGGGAAGGCGCGAGCCCGAGACGGCGAGCGGCAGCAGCCATGAGGACCCTGAACAGAGAAGGCGAGGGCGGCGGCAGCCAGGGACGGCAGGGACCGGAGTCCCGGCGGGACCTCGAGTCCTGGCTCGTGCTGCGGGCCCAGTCGGGCGACCGCGAGGCGTTCGACCGGCTGCTGCGGGGGGTGCAGGGCCCCCTGCACAGGTGCGTCCTGAGTTTGGCGGAGCAGGACGCGCA
Source organism: Armatimonadaceae bacterium (assembly GCA_035539875.1). Classification (GTDB taxonomy): domain Bacteria; phylum Armatimonadota; class Armatimonadia; order Armatimonadales; family Armatimonadaceae; genus CALEKU01. The sequence continues at coordinate 3,354 of DATLHN010000008.1, read as the reverse complement.
CCTGGCGGAAGACGTGCTCCAGGAGGTGTTCCTGCGCCTGTGGCGCAAGCTCCCCTGGCTGCGCGAGCCGGCCCTCTTCCGCCCCTGGGCGTACCGCGTCGCCGCGCGCGAGACCCTGCGGCGACTGAAGCGCGAGCGGCGCTGGCGCGAGCAGTCGCGCGACGGGGCGCTGCTCGAGGCGCTGCCAGCAGCCCTTGAGGGAGAGGAAGTCGGCAACGCCCCGGACGAACTCCCGGAGCGCCTCGCGGGGCTGATCGCCCTCGTCTCGCCGGCCAGCCGCGCCGTGCTGGCGCTGCACTACGAACACGGGCTGTCGCTGGACGAGGTCGCCTACGTGCTGGGCGTGCCGCCGGGCACGGCGCGCTCGCGCCTGGCGTACGGCCTCGCCCAGTTGCGCCGGCACCTGCGGGAAGAACCTCAAGAGCCCGCGGCGGCGCAAGAGCCCCGTGGGCCGCGACGGGAAGAGCAACGGGAGGAGCAGCGATGATCCGAGGGACAGACCCGGAGACGAAACAGGAGACGAACCGGAAAACGCAGCGGGAGCGCCCCGGAAGCCCCTACCGGGAGGGCGGGGACGCCGGTGGCGACAGGCGGCTTCTGCGCGCGACCTTGATCGTGCTCGCGCTCGTCGAGCTCGCCGCGATCGCGGTGGGCGTCTGGCAGCAGTTGCCCCGGCGCTGACGCGCCACCCGGTTCATGGAAAGGAAGGATCGTCATGGAAGAACGCGGCGGCGGCAGAAACGACTACGACTACGACGAGAACCCGGACCGGATCGACCGGCTGGACCGGATCCGCGGGGCGACGCTGGCGCGCCTCGAGCGTAGCGAGCGCCAGATCAAGCTGGCGGTGGCGGCGGCCGCGGCGTGGGAGGCGCTGTTCCTGACCGCCTTCCTGTTCCTGATGGAGCCCGGCAACCGGCTGCACCTGCTGCTACTGGTGGCGAGCGTCGGGGGCTACTCGCTGGTCGCGCTGGGGCTGATCGCGCTGGGCGCGTTCGTGAACCGCTGCACCCTGCGCGTGCTCAAGGCGCTAGAACTGCTGGGCGACCCCGGGGCGGCCGGGTAAGAGCCCGGGGCACTCACGGGAGTTCCCGGGAGGCGACCCTCAGGCAGGGCTCGTGGAGGTTCGACGAGAGAGCGGGCCTGAGTCGAGCCTGTTCGCCGACAACCAGAGCTCGGTCAAGGTCGCCCAGTGCACCCCGCTGGGCGACTGAGATTATTCCAACGTCAAGGTTCCGAGTTGCTCGGCGGCCGTTCTTCGTACGGAGTTTACTACGATCAAATAGGTCTTGTCTTTCAACAAGACGGAATGCGTAAAGTCGATGTTAGCATCCGGCTTCCAGCCGGCCAACTCGGCGAAGCCCCCCTTGACGAGTTCGAGGCTCCTCTTGTTGTTTTTCGATATAAGGACCACTTTCGTGACGGGCGTCCTGGCCATCTCCCGGATCGCACTTTCGGAGATCACGCCGTCGTAAGTGGTCGGGCTTCGGGGAAATCTCAGGTTCAGGGCGCTAGAGTTTTGAGCATCGTCCGAAAGGACGTACCTCCTGCTCATAATGTTTTCCATTTCCGAAAATGTGGCCAGGTTGGCGTCGTATATCCTGACGTAGGCGTCCACGAACGACTTGTCGATCGATCTCCCGGCCTCGGCGTATTCTTTCACCACGGGATATATTCTCTTGGCCATGTGATTGATGTACTTGTCCTGGTACCAATTCCCCGGGTTCTCCTTACCGTTCAACCTGGCGGAAACGTAACCGTTGCCCAGGGCCGTCGCCAACGACTCGTCCAATAGTGCGAGCGCGTAGCGGCTGTTCCGGGACGGGTTGGACGCGAACCACCCCACCAACCCGTTTTTGAACGCGGGAGACTGCCTCGTCGTACAGGGTGTGAAAGATCTCGTGGAAGACGACGCTCAGCAGGCCGTTGTAGTCCGTCAGGCTGGTGGGTATCGCGCTCTGCGCGTTGTTGAAGAAGACGGTCGCCATCCACCCGCGCGCATTCGGCTGGGGGTAAAAGACGAGGTTGAAGTCTACGGAGTCGTCCCACGACGAGTTGTAGAAGCGGACGCCGGTGTTGAAGAAAGAAGTCGTGTCGGTCGAGGCGATTAATTCCCTCATCTCGCCCAGTTGGCGCTCGAACTGTTGCTTGTTCGGCTCGTACACGAGCTCCCGGTAGACGGGTTCGAATTCGGTAAGGATGGAGCAAAGCTTGAACAGGCTCGCGTTCGGGATGGTGCCGAGCGAGTTGTGCTTGAAGTCTTCGAACGTGCGGCTGTTGATCAAGTTGCGCTTGAGCAGCAGCCAGGTAGACCCCGCCGACTTCTCCGGCCCGTACTCGTACGTGTAGTCCAGGGTCAACGTGTCGAACGCGGCGATCAGTGCTTTGTATCGCTCCTGATCGAATTTCGAACCACTGAACAACTTCTTGAAGGGGTTGTTCGGGACGAAAGCCTTTGAAGACAAGTTCTGGACGAAAACGAAAACGGCCAATGGCTCGGAATACATCACCCGGAAACTCGGCCTCTGAGCCGCTCGAACCGAGTAGCCTGGTTCGCTCGCGCACAATTGCGTGCCTAAGGCGAAAAACAACAAAATGGTTAGAATAGCGCGCATGCTACACCATTTCCTATCCTGCTCACTCACCGGTTCCCGTTCTCCCGTGTCAGAAACTACCGGATACTGTTGGCGAATTCGGCGCCGCCAGTCTGAAGTGGCAGGCTCCGCAGGTGGACAGCCCACGAATAGACCGGGAGGATCGAACCGACGCCATGTCCCTGCGCCCCGACCCGTTCGCCAGTTCCCGAGCAGACTGCCCGCGTCGCGCGAGCCGCGTTCCGCAGGGGCAACCGTTACACCGAAATGCGCGACGGGCCCGGCGCTCTATACACGGACCACGATTTCGCCCCGCTGCTTTTAGCTACTGAAGGAGAGCCGCTTCGGTCTTAGTGAGTGTTCCAGTGTGCGTAGTATTCCCTCCTCCACGGCGCAGGTGCGGTCGCCCGCTAATATGGAGTTTACAAAGGAATTGATTTCTTCCAGGATAATTGGCTACACTAGTCGCATGGAAGCGGAGGACGCGAACCGGCTGGGGCAGTGGCGGGAGCGCCTGCGGCAGACCGGGCTGCGGGTGACGGCGCCGCGCCTGGCGGTGCTGGCGGCCCTCGCCGAGGCGGGGCCGCATACGGATGCTGATGCCCTCGCCGCGGCGGCGCGCGCCCGGCTGGGCGCTCTGTCCACGCAGGCGGTCTACGATAACCTCCACGCCTTGACTGCGGCGGGGCTGTTGCGGCACATCGAGCCGGCGGGACACCCGGCGCGCTACGAACTGCGGGTCGGGGACAACCACCACCAC
>DATLHN010000007.1:0-22258 GCA_035539875.1 Armatimonadaceae bacterium | reverse complement strand
GTGGTCTGGTAGATCGGGACGGCCCGGGAGTTGGTGGTAGGGTCGGGGACCTGACCGGCGTGCAGGGCGAGGGTATCGAACCGCCAGTTGGCGGTGGCATCGGGGGTAACGTCGGGGTTAGTGTCGTCGCTCATGTGGCCTCTCGTGGTCGTGTGTCGTTCTCGCCTTTATTCTAATGCTTGACGGGGACACTTACCACCCGAGTCTCCAGGCGGATGCCTCCCTTCCCCCGCGTCTCTGGCTCCGTTGGTCCCCCCAGCTGTCTGTGCCGCCACGCGGCGTTGCACCACTTCGGTCCCGGGCACGCCCGAGCGGGCGCACGTCGCGAGGCTAGAGTCCGAGGTGAACCCCGTGGTCCGCGCGCTAAGGAAGAACGACCAGCGGGCACCGCCGAGAAGCTCGCCACGGGCTTTCGCGCCGTGCCGCGCGAAGCTGAGAACGCTGGTGGCGGACCGCTTCACTGATCTGCCGTAGGGGCGGAAGTCCAGATGATCTGGAGCATGGCCTCCAGTTGTACTAGGGCGACCCATGTGGCATCGGAGGCCTTTGGACCAAACAGAGCGGTGAACGGTATACTGGGGCTGGTGCCAGCGCGCCCGCAAGGGTGAGCATAGTGTACTCTGCCCGCCCCGCGCCGCGTCTGCGCCCAAGCATCCGCCATGCCCGAGCACCCCACTCCCGACCCATCAGACCTAACGCGCCTTCTCGTGTCGGGCGCGCAGGACCACGCGATATTTACGACGGACACTCAGGGGCGCATCCTGACCTGGAACCCTGGCGTGGAGCGCCTCCTGGGATACGAGGAGCGGGAGTGGGTCGGGCGGCACGGCTCGATCATCTTCACCCCCGAGGACCGAGTGGGCGGCGAGCCCGAGAGGGAGATGCGGCTCGCCGCAAGCCAGGGCCGCGCCGCCGACGTGCGCTGGCACCTGCGGAAGGACGGCACCCGCCTGTGGGTCGAGGGAAGCGCCTACGCGCTACGCGACCAGGGCGGCAACCTCCTCGGCTTCGGCAAGGTCATGGCCGACGCCACCGAGCGCAGGCTGGCCGACGACGCGCTGCGGCAGGCCGAGGAGCGGCTGCGCCTCGCGGCCGAGGCCACGGGTGTCGGCACGTTCGACTTCAACCCCGTCACGGGCGAGCTGCTCTGGGACGCGCGCCTCAAGGAGCTGTTCGGACTGCCGCCCGACGCCCCCGTGGACTACGACGCGTTCCTCGCCGTCACCCACCCCGAGGACCGCGAGCGCGCCCACGCCGTCGTGATGCGCGCGCTCGACCCGAACAGCGGCGCGGACGGGGAGTACGCCGTGGAGTTCCGCCCCGCCGCCCTCGCCGGCGAGGGCGGCGGGGAGTGCTGGGTAATGGCGCGGGGCCGCGCCTACTTCGACGCCGAGCGCACGCGGGCCGAGCGGTTCGTCGGCACCGTCCTCGACATCACGGCGCGCAAGCGCATCGAGGCCGAACTGCGGGAGCGCGACGAGCGGTTCCAGGCCGTTTCCCGCGCCACCCGCGACGCGGTTTGGGATTGGAACCTGGAGACCGATGCCGTCTGGTGGAACGAGGGCGTTCGCGACCTGTTCGGCTACGCGCCCGAGGAGGTCGGCTCCGACGCCGCGTGGTGGCAGGGGCGCGTCCATCCCGACGACCGCGCGCGGGTCGTGCGCGGCATACAAGCGGTGATCGAAGGCACGGCGGGCTACGGGCAGTCCTGGTCGGACGAATACCGATTCCTGATGGCGGACGGCGGCTACGCAGACATCCTCGACCGCGCCTACGTCGTGCGGGACGAGGGGGGGGCTCCCCTGCGCATGGTCGGCGCGATGCTGGACCTGACGGAGCGCAAGCGCCTCGAGCGCGAGCTTCGCCGCAGCGAGGCGCGGTTCCGCGCGCAGGCCGACGCCATGCCCCAGATGGTGTGGGCTACCGACGCGCGGGGCAACCACCTGTACTTCAACCGCCGCTGGTACGATTACACGGGGCAGACCGTCGAGCAAAGCCTGGGCTTCGGCTTCGCTCTCGCTCTGCACCCCGACGACCGCGAGCGGACGCTGGAACTCTGGCGGCGGGCGTGGGAGGGCGGCGGGGCCTACGAGATCGAATACAGAATCCGCCGCCAGGACGGGGCGTACCGCTGGTTCGTGGGGCGCGCCGAGCCCGTGCGCGACGCCGAGACGGGGCGGGTCACGATGTGGGCGGGCACCTGCACCGACATCGACGATCTCAAGCGGGCGCAGGGGGAACTCGAGCGTCTGTACGAAGCGCAGCGCGCCCGCGCCGAGCGGGAGGCGCTCATAAACCGCATCGGCGACGGCATCCGCCAGTCGCTCCCGCCCGAGCACATCGAAGCGCTCTCGGTCAGGGCGCTGGGCGAGGCGCTGGGGGCCGACCGCTGCTACGTGTTCACCGTGAACCTGAACCAGGACGCCCTGGTGATCGAGCGCGAGTGGTGCGCGGCGGGCGTGCCGCGCCTTTCGGGGCGATACCGCCTCTCGGACCTGGGCATAGACGTGGACGCGGTGTTCGGCTCGGGTGAGACGCTCGTCGTGCCCGATATGCAGGGCGACGAGGGGCGGCTTTCGGACCAGAACGCTGCGGCGAACGAGGGGTTCGCCGTGTCCTCGCTGGTGAACGTCCCGTTCTACGAGGGCGGCAGGTTCGTCGGCGCGCTCGCGGTCGCGATGGCGCGCGGACCCCGCCGCTGGGCCGAAACCGAGGTGGCGCTGGCCGAAACGGTGGCGGGGCAACTGCGCTCCACGGTCGAGGCGGCGCGACTCCAGCAGCGCGAGCGCAACATCGCCGAGCAGCTACAGGCCGCGCTCCAGCCGCCCCCACCGCCCTCGCCTCCCGGGCTCGGCCTGGAGGGATTCTACCGCCCCGCCCTGGAGGAAGCGGGCGTGGGCGGCGACTTCTACGACGTGTTCCCCGTCGAGAAGGGTTGTACCGCGCTGGTCGTCGCCGACCTTTCGGGGAAGGGGCTCGCCGCCGCCCAGCAGGTCGCGGCGACCCGAAATATGCTCCGCTTCGCCCTGTACACGGCCAGCAGTCTGTCGGAGGGGGTCACGACCCTCAACCGCACGTTGGTGGAGCACCACGTGCTTTCGGGCTTCGCCACCCTGTTCGCGGGGGTATACGACCAGAACGAGAGGACGCTCACCTACGTCAACTGCGGCCAGGAGCCCGGGCTCCTCTGGCGGGCCGAGACGGGCGAGGTCGAGTTCCTGCCGCCCACTGGCCCCGTGCTCGGCGGGTTCGAGGGGGCCGATTTCGGGCAGGAGGCGGTGTCGCTTCGGGCGGGCGACGTGTTCGCCCTCATCACGGACGGTCTGACCGAGGTGGGGCCGAATCGCAGGAAGCAGCTGGAGATAGGAGGGGTCAGCGACCTCTTCCGCGACCTGTGCGCCGCCGACCCGCGCCAGCGGTGCGACCCGAAGGCCGTGGCGGAAAGCCTGATCGCGGGCGTGGACGCGTTCGCGGGCGGCGGGCGGCGCGACGACATCGCGCTGCTGGTCGGAGTCGTCAGGGGCGACGACGGCGACTCGGGGGGGCGAAAACCTTGACGGGCAGCAACGAGTCAGTAACCGAGTCGGCAGCGGTGGCAGCGGCCGAGGAGCGCTACCGCGCGTTCGTCGAGAACAGCACCGAGGGCATCTGGCGCTTCGACCTTGAGGAGCCCGTGCCCGTGTCTCTGCCCGAGGATGAGCAGGTGGACGCCTTCTACCGCTCCGGGTTTCTCGCCGAGGCCAACGACGCCTTCGCGCGGATGTACGGCCACGAGCGCGGCGCGGACCTCGTCGGCGCGAGGCTGGGCGACCTCCTGGTGCGCGCCGACCCCGCCAACGACGCGTACCTGCGCGCCTTCGTCCGCTCGGGATACAGGCTGTCGGAAGCGGAATCCGTCGAGACGGACAGGGCGGGGGGCGTCAGGCGCTTCTCCAACACGCTCACGGGCATCGTGCGGGACGGGAGTCTGGTGCGCGCCTGGGGCACCCAGCGCGACATTACCGCCCAGCGCGCGGCGGAAGACGAGCGGGAGCGGCTGCTGACGGAGCGGGAGGGACTGCTGGCGCGCCAGGAACGTCTCGTGGCCGAGCTGGAGTCGGCGAACGCCCGCCAGGGCGAGTCCCTGCGCCAGAGCGAGGAGCGATTCCGCCTCCTGGTGGAGGGAGTTCGGGATTACGCCATCTTCATGCTCGACCCCGAGGGTTACATAACGACCTGGAACGCGGGCGCGGAGCGCTTCAAGGGCTACAGGGCCGAGGAGATCATCGGGCAGCACTTCTCGCGCTTCTACACGCCCGAGGACGTGGCGCGCCGCCACCCGTGGAACGAGTTGGAGATCGCCGTCCGCGAGGGGCGCTACGAGGAGGAGGGATGGCGCGTCCGCAAGGACGGGTCGCGGTTCTGGGCGAGCGTCCTCATCACCGCGCTTCGGGACGCGAGCGGGGAGTTGCGCGGCTTCGGCAAGGTCACCCGCGACTTCACGGAGCGCCGCCAGCGCGAGCAGGAGCGCGCCTCCGTACAGGCATTGGAGCAGCAGCGCCGCTTCCTCAAGGAAGTGCTCCAGTCCGTCACCCAGGGCAGGCTGGTCCTTTGCGACGACGCGAGCGAGTTGCCCGCCCCGCTGTCGCCCGAGCCCGTGGGCGATCTGATCGCGATCTCGAAGTACGCCCTCAAGGCGGTCCGCACCCTCGTGGCCGAGGCGGCGGCGGGGTGCGCGATGCCGAAGGACAGCGCGCACGACCTGATCACGGCGGCGTCCGAGTGCGCCATGAACGCGGTCCAGCACGCGGGCGGCGGCACGACTCGGGTCTACGGGGACGCCGACGCGGGGCGCGTGCAGGTGTGGATCGACGACGCGGGCAAGGGCATCGACCTGAAGACCATCCCGCGCGCCACGCTGGAGACGGGCTTCGGAACGGGCGCGGGCGGCATCGGCCACGGCTTCTCGCTCATGCTGTCCTTCTGCGAGCGCGTCTATCTCCTCACGGGCGGGGACGGCACCACCGTGGTCTTGGAGCGGGCGCGGCGGGCCATCGAGCCCTCCTGGTTTCAGGCACTCCCCGCCCTCGACCGATCAGCGGAGTCGTCCGCACGGTAAAACCAGGAGTTGCCGAACTCCTTCAGGGAGAAGAGGTTGGCGGCGTGGTCGGCGTCGTTGAAGACGTACGACGTGGTCTGGTAGATCGGGACGGCCCGGGAGTTGGCGGTCGGATCGCGAACCTGACCGGAGTATGGATTCGTCCGGGGGCATGGCGCGTAAACTTCGTTTATTTCGTAATGCCCCCTATCTTAGCTTTCCGCCGCAGGCTGTCAATTTCCGACAATGCCAGTTAATAATAGTCGATAACAAAAACGTCAGGAGTCACGTTCATGGCGGCATCGTCGTCGGTACGGTTCTGGGGGACGGTCGTCGCCGTGCGACCCCGTCTGACGCTGGCGAAGTTCGAGGGGGAGACGACGGCGCGGTGCGAGGGGCACCTGTACGTCGTGGAGGGAACGCGCACCGTCGGCAGCGAGCGGCCCGTGCCCGGCGGTTACGTCGTGGCCGTCGGCCCGGCGACGCAGGAGCGGCGCGCGGTGCGGCCCGGCGACCTGCTGCGGGGCGACGCCCGCCCGGTGCCGGAGGGGCACCCCGACACCCCGGCGGACCTGTACCGCGTCGGCACGTTCCACGTCCTCGCCCGCGCGGGCGACCCGGGCGCTTCCGCCTCCCGGGAGCCGGACCCGCCGCGCACCGACGCGCCGCTGACGCCGCCCCAGGCGGAGGCGGCTCCGCGACGCCCCCTCGACCCCGCGAACCTCGCGGACGGAGGCCCCTGCCGCCCGTGCCCCTATGGCACGATCGTTGCGGTGGTACGCCTGTCGGACCCGCGCGACTGGCGGCGCGGCGAGTGGCGGCAGGTCCCCGCCTGCCTCGGCCCGGTCGACTGTCCGTATTACGTCCGCCCTGCGACGGGCAACTTATCGGCCGCTTCCGGGTCTGACTGACGGCAACATTCGAGAATACATTAGGAGGTGGCAGCGATGGGTCTCGTGTTTCTGGGGGTGGTACTGTTCGCCCTGTCTTTCGTCCTGCCGAAGGCGTTCGCCGAGTCGCGGCGCAACGTCGGCGGGGCGGCGATGCTGGCCCGGTTCGTGGCCATCCTCATGGTCGTCGGGGGAATGCTCGGCACGGCCGTGACCATCGTCCCGACCGGCCACCGGGGGGTCCTGCTGCGCTTCGGCGCGGTGCAGGGGGTCCTCGGAGAGGGCATCCACCTGATCGTCCCGCAGGTCAACACGGTCGAACTGATCGAGGTGAGGACGCAGAAGGAGGAGGCGCAGTCGCAGGCCGCTTCCAAGGACCTGCAGACCGTCAGCACCAACGTCGCCATCAACTACCACGTCGACGAAGACGGGGTCGACGACCTCTTCCAGAAGGTCGGCAACGAGTACCGCAAGCGCATCATCGACCCGATCACGCAGGAGAGCCTGAAGGCGGTCACCGCGCGCTACACGGCGGAGGAGCTGATCCGCCTGCGCGAGAAGGTGAAGATGGAGGTGCAGAACGACATCACCAATCGCCTGCGCCCCTACAACATCGTGGTGGAGCCGAACGGCGTCTCCATCACCAACTTCGCGTTCAGCGAGGAGTTCAACAAGGCGATCGAGCAAAAGCAGGTGGCGCAACAGACCGCCGAGAAGCAGCGCTACGTCCTCCAGCAGGCCAAGCTCCAGGCGGAGACGGCGGTGAGCGAGGCGAAGGGCAAGGCCGAGGCGGCCCGCATCAACGCCCAGGCGCTCCAGGCGCAGGGCGGCTCCCGCGTCCTCGCCCGCGAGTGGATCGAGAAGTGGGACGGCAAGCTCCCGACCGTCAACGGCGGCACCGGCAGCACGATCATCGACATCCGCGAGCTGATGCGCGAGGGGCAGAGCAGCGCCCAGGGGCAGTAAATCCCCCGGCGCATGGGCGAAGGTCGGATGAGGGACACCGGGGGGCGTAGTGCCCCCCGGTGTCGGCTTATGAGGTTCCGGCTAACGCGACTTTTCGGGCCCGCCTCCCTGGGTAAGCCACTCGCGCAGTTTGAAGGCGACGGCGTTCGGGTCGGAGTCGATGTTCGTCAGGATCACGACGGTATAGCCGAGGTCGGGGTACGTGTCAAACTTGTTGGTGATGCCGACCCATCCCCCGCCGTGTCCCACGATCCGCACGCCGTTGTAACGCTTCACGATGAACCCGTAGCCGTACTTGCTGTCCGCCTCGGTGTAATCCATGACGCCCGTCCAAACCGCCTCGAGCGAGTCGGCCCGGAGCAGTCTGCGGTCGTGGAGCGCGGTGGCGAACCGGACCAGGTCCCCGGCCGTGGAATACCCCAGCCCGTACGGCAGGCCCTTGACCGGCAGTCGGAACGTATTGCTGCGCCGCGTCCCGCCCGCCGCGTCCATGTAGCCGGTCGCCAGGTTCGGCGGGTCCGTGTCGAGTTCGAAACAGTCGGAGTCCCGCATTCCCGCCGGCCGGTAAACGTGCTCGCGGATGTATTCGTAGTAGTCCTGACCGGACACGCGCTCGATGACCGCTCCGAGGACGAGGTAGCCGTAACTGCTGTACTCCAGTTTCGCGCCGGGCTCGAACTTCAGCGTGTCGTTCGCGGTGCCGGACAGGTATTCTTTGATCGTCCGAAACCCGCGGCGAAATGAGTTGTCACCGGCGGACGCGGATCGGGCCTCGGTCAGTCCGGACGTGTGCGCGAGCAGGTGGCGTACCGTTACTTTGGCGGCGATCTCCCGGTTCGCGTAGTCCGGCAGTACCTTCTCCAGGGTGTCGTCGTAGGAGAGTTTGCCACGCTCCACGAGCTGGGCGACGGCGACCGCCGTGAACATCTTGCCGATGGAGGCGATGTTGAACTTCGTGTCGGCCCGGTTCGGCACGTTCCACGCGCGGCTCGCCAGCCCGGCCGCCCTCTCGTAGATCGGCTTCCCGTCCCTGGCTACCAGGATCACGCCCGAGAACTGGTCCGCCGCCACCAGCCGGTCGATGAGCGCGTCGGCCCGTTCCCGGATCTGGGACTCGTTAAGTCTCGTACGCGCCAGCAGGTCGGCGGGAGCCTCCGTGTTGCGGAATCCGAAGCCCAGGATGCGGTGGGGCGGTTCCGCGGTCACTCCCAGACCGGCCAGCACCCAGTACCCGGTCCGCTTCGCGCGCAACGCCACCGTGATCTTCTCCGGCGAGGACGCGACGACTTTACCGAGGTCGAAACCGCGCGCGTTCGCGTACAGTCCGAACTGCCGCGCGGTAATGGCGTCAACCGGCGGGGTCGCGTCGGGCGGTGCGGCGAGACTTTCCGCGAGGAACCGGCGCAGGGTCTCGCGACTCCCGCTGTTGAGTGCGGCAAGCCAGGCCGCGCAGCGCTTACCCGCGGGCGTATCCGGCAGGGCCACCACGCCCCTCGCGTCCGTGGTTGCGGCGGACTCCTGCGCCGCTGCCGCCCGCGGCGTGCACGGGGGAAAGACGGATAGGCAGCAGACCAGCAGCGCCACCGCCGGAAGACGGCAAAACGTGGCTGCGATTCGTCGGGGCGTGAACAGGCTCATGTGAGGTCACTCCTCCGGGCTTTCGGACGGCGACGGGGCCGGTTCGACCAGCGGCAGCAGCAGGAAGGTCAACATGCGGCGGCGGCGTGCTCCGTCCCGAGGATTGTCGACGTACGGCGCGAAGGCCGCCTTGAGCGCGCCGCTCAACTCCCGGGCCTCATCGTCGGTGAGGTTGAGCGCCTTCTGGCGGATCACCACCGCGTCGCTCGGAGGATCGAACGAGTCCTGCCCGAGGTAACGCTCGTAGTCCCCGACGAGCGTCCCGGCCAGAACGTTGAAGTTGCGCACCTGCTCGTCGCGGCTGAACTGCCGCACCTCGTCCGCCGAGAAGGTCGCCGCCTGGTCGCCGGCAAGCGCGTAGACTTTCTCCAGCGTCCCCCGAACCGGTCGCTCCTCGACCACGGCGATAACTCCCGCCCGGACGAGTCGGTTCAAATGGCGATACAGCGTCGCGATCGAGGGACCTCCCAGTACGTCAGCGATCTGTCGCGCCGTCAGTCTGCGATCACCGAACAGCGCCTGCACGATGCGCATCCGGACGGGGTGGAAGATGACGTCGGCCTTTTTCTCGGCCATGAGCACCTCGGCTACGCGAATTACGAAATCATTTTTGATTATATAATCCTTTTTGATTCTGTCAAGTGCGTCGCGTGTATCTTCTCCGCATGCCGTGCTACAATCAGGCATCTGTCTGGACGGAATCGAGGAGTGTGGAGTCATGGGCCTGCTGGACGGCAAAAAGGGCATTATCTACGGCGTGCGCAACGAGCGCTCCATCGCGTGGGGCTGCGCGCAGAGTCTGGCGCGCGAGGGCGCGACGTTCGCGCTGACGTTCTTCGGCGAGCGCGAGGAGAAAGAGGTCCGCAAGCTGGCCCCCACCCTCGGCGAGGGCGTCGTGCCCCTGATACACGGCTGCGACCTGACGAAGCAGGAGGACATCGACGCGCTGCACGAGCAAGTGCGGGCGACGTTCGGCGCAATCGACTTCATCGTCCACTCGGTCGCGTTCGCCAAGGGGCTGTCCGGGCGCTACGTCGACGTCTCCGCCGACGACTTCAACATCTCGATGCTCTCCTCGGCGTACACGTACGTCGCGGCGGTCAAGGCCGCCGAGCCGCTGATGCCGGAGGGCGGCGCGGCGGTGACGCTGACCTACATCGGCAGCGAGCGCGTCATCCCGAACTACAACACAGCCGGCGTGGCGAAGGCCGCGCTGGAGTCGTCCGTGCGCTACCTCGCCCACGACCTCGGGCCCAAGGGCATCCGCGTCAACGCCATCTCCGCCGGGGCGACCATGACGCTCTCCGCGCGCGGCATCGCGGGCTTCACGGACATGTACCGGTTCAGCGGCGAAGTAGCCCCGCTGCGCCACCCCACCACCATCGACGAGGTGGGCGACGCCTGCGCGTTCCTGGTCTCGAACCTGTCGCGCGGCGTCACCGGCGACATCCTGTTCGTAGACAGCGGCTACCACATCGTCGGGCTGCCGTCGCGCGGCGAATCCTGACCGGCTTGCGCTCGCGCCTGCTCCTCCTGCGCCTGCTTCTACTGGGGACCCTGCTGCTGGCAACCCCGGCGGCCCGCCCCGCCCGGGCTCAGGAGGAATCCCCCGCGCCGCGCCGCCCGCGCGTCGGGCTGGCACTCGGGGGGGGCGCCGCGCGCGGCCTGGCCCACGTCGGCGTGCTGGAGTGGCTGGAAGAGAACCGCATCCCGGTGGACTACATCGCCGGGACCAGCATGGGCGGGCTGGTCGCCGGGGTCTACGCCACGGGCCTGTCGGCGGGGGAGATGCGCGCGTTCCTGCAGGACGTCGACTGGGCGCGCGCCTTTTCGGGCGAGCCGCCGTACGGCGCGCGCAGTTTCCGCCGCAAGCAGGACCGCAGGCAGTACCCCACCGCCCTGGAGATCGGGCTGGGCAACGGCGTACAGTTCCCCAGTGGTCTCGACCCGGCGCACGCGGTCGACCTCCTCCTTTCGCGCGCGGTCTTCGACGTCGGCGCGGTGACCGACTTCGCACGGCTCGCCATCCCCTTCCGCTGCGTGGCCGCGGACCTGCGGGCCGGCGAGGAGGTGATCCTGAGGGACGGCTCGCTGGTGGCGGCGCTGCGCGCGACCATGGCGATGCCCGGGCTCTTCACGCCGGTGGAGCGGGACGGCCGCCTGCTGGTGGACGGCGGCATCCTGAACAACGTCCCGGCGGACGTGGTCCGGGCGATGGGCGCGGACGTCGTGATCGCGGTGGACGTGGGGTTGCCGGTCGACCCGAAGGCGAAGATCGGGTCGGTGGTGACGGTACTGCTCCGGACCGTGGACGTGCTGACGGCGGTCAAAAACCAGCGGGGGATACGTGAGGCCGATATTCTCATCCGCCCCGACCTCGCAGGGTACACCCTCCAGGACTGGCGATCCCTCGTGCCCCTGGCGCGGCGGGGGCGCGACGCGGCGGAATCCCTGGCCGGACCGCTGCGCGACCTGTCGCTGGACGAAGCGGCGTGGCGCGCGCACCTGGCGGCGCGCCGGGCGCGGCGCACTCCCGTGGCCGCCCCCTTCACGCCGCGCTTCGTGGAAGTCGCGCCGACCGCGCCGCCGCGCGAGGCGCGCGCGCTCCTCGACCGCTTCGCCCCGGTGGTCGGCGAGCCCCTGGACCGGGACGAATTGGAGGACGAGCTCACCCGGGTCACCGGCGAAGGGCGCTTCGCGGCCATCGGCTACGAGCCGGTCGTGCGGGACGACGGCGCGCTGGGACTGCGCCTTATTCCGCACCCGAAGCCCTACGAATCGCCTTTCGCCAACTTCCTCCTCGACATCGGCGACGGGGACGGCGGGCGGCTCTCCGCGACCCTGGCCGGGCGGCTGACCTTCCTCGACCCCGGCGGCCTGCCCGGCAGCGAGGCGCGCGTCGACGCCGCGGTCGGGGACGCCACGCGCCTGAGCGGCGAGTTCCTGCTGCCGCTGTCCCGGCTGCGCATCGGCGCGGTCGGCCCGGCGTTCGTCGCGCCCCGCCTGTTCGCGCAGCGCACGAACCAGAACCTGTACCAGCGGGGCGACCGGGTCGCGGACTACCGGGTCACCGAGACCGGCGTCGGGCTCGACATCGGCACCTTTATCGGACGGACGGACGAGCTACGCCTCGGGGCGGAGGTGTCCCGGCTTAAGGCTTCCGCGCTCGTCGGGGACGCCGCGCCGGGCGAGGCGGCTTCCGGGCGTTACGGGGCGCTGCGCCTGCGCTGGACGCACGACAGCCAGGACGACGGGGTCCTGCCGACGCGCGGGCTGTACGCCCAGAGCGAGCTAAGGCGCGTCGTGCGCGCTCCCGAAACGGACGCCCCGTTCTACCGGGCGGAGGCGGCGGCTACCTGGTTCGTGCCCGCCTGGGAGAAGCAGTCGCTCTTCGTCCGGGTCGAGGGCGGCACGACGTTCGGGGCGACGCCGCCGACGGCCCTGGAGTTCACGCTCGGCGGACTGCTGCGCCTGAGCGCTCTGGCCCCCGGCGAGCTTCGCGGCGGTCGCTTCGCGTACGGCGCGGCGGGCGTCCTCTGGAGGCTCCGCGAGGGAGGAACGCCCCTGACGCCGCGCACCGCGGTCGGCGTCTGGCTGGAGGCGGGAAGCGTCTCGGGAGGCACGTCCCCCCGCGACGATCGGGCGACGACGCGCGTCAACCTTTCGGGCGGGTTCGTGGCCGACACGCGCTACCTCGGCCCGGTGTTCGTCGGCGGCAGCGTCGGCGGAGACGACCAGACCCTGCTCTTCTCGGTGGGACGGATGTTCCGCCAGTGAGACGGAGGAGCAAACAGAACACGAACACCGTATAATACGGTGTTCGCTCTGCTGCAACGGCTACCGACTCTATGCGATCTTCTTCCCGACTCGAAACTCTGCTCGGCTCGAAAGGCCCCCTGGCCGCGCAACTGCCTGGCTTTACGCACCGGCCCCAGCAGGTCGCGCTCGCGAAGGCGGTGGAGGCGGGACTCGTCGAGGGACGCGCCTGCCTGGCCGAGGCAGCGACGGGCGTCGGCAAGACGATGGCCTATCTGGTGCCCCTCATGCGCTGGCTGGACCGGCACGGAGGCCGCGCCGTCGTCTCGACCCACACGCTCGCGCTTCAGGCGCAGCTGATCGAGCGGGACATCCCCACCCTGCTCGCCGCCCTGCCCGACCTCGACATCCGGGCGGCCGCGCTCAAGGGGCGCTCGAACTTTGTGTGCCTCCAGGACCTGGAGGTCGCGGGCAGCGAGCTCTGGTCGCAGGGCGATCCGACGTTCCGCCAGATACGCCGCTGGGCCGCGGAGAGCGACACCGGCGACGTCGCGGAGCTGGACTTCACGTTCCCGCAGTGGAGCGAGATCGCCGCGAACGCCGACACGTGCCGCCAGCGCGAGTGCCGCTTCTTCGACCGCTGCTTCTACTTCAAGGCGCGCAAGACCGCCGAGGAGTGCAACCTGCT
The DNA here is from genome assembly GCA_035539875.1 of Armatimonadaceae bacterium. GTDB lineage: Bacteria > Armatimonadota > Armatimonadia > Armatimonadales > Armatimonadaceae > CALEKU01. Next base: position 9,243 of record DATLHN010000007.1, on the reverse strand, counting down.
GGTCGTCAACCACGCCCTCTTCTTCGCCGACCTGCGGCTCAAGCGGGCCGCGCCGAACGGTCCCACGCTGATCCCCAAGTACGACGCGGTGGTCTTCGACGAGGCGCACCACGTGGACGACACGGCGACGCGCGCGTTCGGGCTCGAGTGGAGCTCGCGCCGCGTGCCGCAGCTGGTGGCGCGCGTCCGGCGTCTGCGCGACGGCGGCACGGTCGAGCCGACGATGCTCTCGGCCATCGAGGCTCTGAACCAGGTCGTGATGGACCCGTTCCTGACGGCCGACTCGGCCGAGGCGTTCGTGGACGAGCGCCTGGCCTCGGAGACCGCGCGCAGCGACTTCCTGCGGTACGTCGCCGAACTGGGCGCGGGCTTGGACGCGCTGGCGAAGGACCTGACGGCGGTCAGCGACGCGGCCAACGCGCCCGAGACGCGCGACCGCGCCGCGGGCCTGGCGCGCACCGCCACCCGCGTCTCCGTGGAGCTGCGCCAGGTCACTAGCCCGGAGGACCGGGCGGACGACGACTCGGGAACGCAGGCGTTCCGGTGGTACCACACGCGCCGGACGCGCGCCGGGCAGGGCATCGCGACGCTGGTCCGGACGCCTCTCGGCATCGACCACGCCCTCCAGGCCGCGCTGTTCGGGCCGGTGCCGCGGGTGACGCTGACCTCGGCGACGCTCGCCTCCGGCGGCGAGTTCGCCTTCCTGAAGAAGCGGCTCGGACTGGACGCTCCGGACGCGGAACCGCCCGTCGAGGTGATCGAAGACTCCCCGTTCGACTTCGAGGCCAACTGCCTGCTCTACGTCCCGCGCCGCCTCGGACCGCCCGCGAGCGACGACTATTACATCGACCGGGTCGCGGAGGAGGTGCTGAACCTGGTGCGCGCCGCGCAGGGGCGCACGTTCGCGCTGTTCACCTCGCACCGCATGCTGCGCGCCGTGCGCGAGCGGCTGGCGGACGCGACGTCCTACCCGCTGTTCACGCAGGGGGAGATGCCGAACGCGCGCCTCGTGGAGGCGTTCAAGGAGTCGGGCGACGGCGTCCTGCTCGGGACGTCGTCGTTCTGGGAGGGGGTGGACGTGCCCGGCCCGGCGCTCTCGCTGGTGATCCTGGACAAGCTGCCGTTCGCGACGCCCGACAGTCCGCTCCAGCGCGCGCGGGAGAAGTCGATCCGGGCTGAGGGCGGCGACGCCTTCCGCGACCTCTCGCTGCCGCAGGCGCAGATACGACTCAAGCAGGGGTTCGGCCGCCTGCTGCGCGCCACCGACGACCGCGGCGTCGTGGCCATCCTCGACGCGCGCCTGTGGACGAAGGGCTACGGCCGGGAGTTTCTGGCGGACCTGCCCGCCTGCCCGCGCACCGACCGCTTCGAGGACGTGTCGCGCTTCTTCTCGCCCGACGTGGAAAGAGCCGACGGGCTTGCCGTCGGCTCTCTCGACACGTCACACGCGGGCCGGTAACGCCCGGGCACTTATGCGGACGGCGCTTCGTCCGCCTTGCGCTGCGTCGACCGCTGGCGGCGCAGCTTCGTGCGGCCGAACTGCACCGACCCCACCAGCGAGCCGATCATCAGGGCGACCAGCGCCGGGGGCGCGGGTACCGGCTGGAACGAAGCGGTCACGCCGTCGATGCCGAGGGCGTTGTCGTTCAGGGCTTCGTTGTTGTCCGTCCAGCGCACCCAGATGTACTCGCCGTTCGCCACGGTCTGGTTGATCGTGAACGACCCGGCCGCCTGGTTGATGGCGAGGTTGCCGTCCAGGGCGGTATCGGAGGCGAAGTTGAACCGCGGGGTCTGAACGAAGCCGGCGTCCTGATAGCCCCCCAGAGTCGTCTGGTTGGTGGCATCGCTGGCGACCTTGTACTGAACCAGAAGGCCGCCCGGGTTGACGTTCGTCGTGCCGCGCCACTGCTCCAGCGTGAAGTTGATGGTGAAGCTAGCCAGGTCCGCTCCCGTGTTGTTGAAGAACTGGAGCGCGTAGTACCGGGATTCCGCCACGTTGCCCGCGATGCTGCCGAGGGCGCGGTCGCCGTTTCCGTTCACACTGGAACCGGAGCCGAAGTTGTAAAAGTTTTCCGCGCCGCTGTTCCCGTTGTTCGCAGCCAGGTTGAAGGATTGAGTGCCGAGCGAGGTGCCGAGGTACCAACCCTGGAGAGTGGAATTATCCGTCCACGCCTGGTTTCCGGTACCGAGAGAGTCAAAATTCTGCGTGTAAACGTAGGGACCGCTGCCCGTAAGGGTGATCTGCGCGTGTGCGACGGGCGCGGAAGAAGCTGAGACGGCCGCCACCGCAGCGACAACGCCCAACGCACGGACACATATTTCTCGCGAGAAACCCACGCCTCTTTGGAGTCGCATTGCGCTCAATGACCAGCCTTTCTCAAACATGCTTCTTTTGCGCTGGAACCCGAGCGTCCTTGCTCTCCGTCCCGCCCGGCAGGGGCCAGGCATAAGCCCGACCAGACCCAATGCCGCCCTTGCATTCTTCCATGATATCGGCATTCTCAAACAGGCTTACTACTTCATTTTACCGGGTTCCGCTCTAGAACTCGGATCAAGTGGCCGCAATACAATACCCCGGCCGGGGATTATCTTGAGGTTTTTCCGCAAGTTTCTTCAGAAGTATTTGACAAACCGGTCAGGATGGCCGAAAATGTACTATCCGTCACTGTGCCTCCCACGGTGGCGATACTTTCGTGTTGCGTATCCATGCCCGATCCAAGGGATGAGCCCGTATATGTCATCAGTGTGGCGGCCCGCCTCGCGGGCCTGCCCAGTTGGGTACTGCGCGTCCTCGATCAGGAGGAGATCGTGGTGCCCGTCCGCACTGACTCCAACCGCCGCCTGTATTCCGATAACGACATCGCCCTGCTGAGTCACGTCCGCCAGCTCACGGAGGAGCGTGGGGTCAACATCGCCGGGGTGAAGGTGATCCTGGAGATGGAGCGCGACTTCGACCGCGAGCGCGCGCAAGCCCGGGAACGCGAATGGGATCTGCGTCGTCAATGGGACGAGGCGGAGCCGACGGGCCGCACCCTGGCCGCGCTTCCCGCGTTCCAGTCCGGCGCGGGATCGCCGCCGCACGCGAAAGATAAAGCCTGAACGAAGACTCACGAGATACGAACCGCGGCGCTTTCTCGCACACCGTTGGGGAAGACCGTACAATCACCAAGTCCGATTCCCGATACTATTCCCAGACAATTTGGAAACACCCGAGGTCGCCCGCTTCCGGGCGATGGGCAGCAAGGAACCGTAGTAGATGATCTACCCATCCGCCGACAAGATCGAAGAGCAGATCGACAGCAAGTACGCTCTGGTGATACTGGCCGCCAAGCGTGCCAAGCAGCTCAAGGAGGGCTCCCGTCCGCTGGTGCGAACGGACTCGACCAACCCGCTGACGGTCGCGCTCGAAGAGATCGCCAGCGGCAGCGTCCAGTACGAGTTCGACGAGGCGTCGCTCGCCGGACGCGAGGCCATCGCGGACCGTGAGGCCGTTATCGGCAAGCGCGAACTGGAGGTCAAGGGCATCGACCCGCTCGCCCTGCCCGCGGACGACGACCTGCTCGCGAAGGCCAAGGCGGAACTCGGGGCCGACCTTCTTGCCGGGGACGACGCCCTGCTCGAAGAGAGCGAGGGCGAGGACCTGGACGACAGCGAGGCCGAGGAAGAGGAAGAGGACGCTCCCCTGCTGATCGAGGATGAGGCGGAGCGAGCCGAGATCTGACGGGGGTCGATGGGAAGGAACACACGCCGATGGGACGAATCGTGGGGATCGATCTGGGCACGACCAACTCCGTCGTGGCCGTCATGGAGGGTGGAGAGCCGACCGTCATCACCCTCGCGGAGGGCTCACGCCTGTGCCCCTCCGTGGTCGGCTTCTCCCGGACGGGAGAGCGCCTGGTAGGCCAGCTCGCCAAGCGGCAGGCGATCACGAATCCGGACCGCACCATCTCCTCCATCAAGCGGCACATGGGCACCGACCACCGGGTGTCCGTGGACGACAAGTCGTACTCGCCGCAGGAGATCTCGGCCATGATCCTCCAGAAGCTCAGGGCCGACGCCGAGGCGTACCTGGGCGAGAAGGTGGACCGGGCGGTCATCACGGTTCCGGCGTACTTCAACGACGCGCAGCGGCAGGCGACCAAGGACGCCGGGCAGATCGCCGGGCTCGAAGTCCTGCGCATCATAAACGAGCCCACCGCCGCCGCGCTCGCCTACGGCATGGATAAGGACGAGGTCCACACCATCCTCGTCTGGGACCTCGGCGGCGGCACCTTCGACGTCTCGATCCTGGAGATCAGCGAGGGTCTCTTCGAGGTCAAGGCCACCAACGGCGACACCCACCTCGGCGGCGACGACTGGGACCAGCGCGTCATCGACCACCTGGCGTCCGAATTCCAGAAGGAGTCCGGCGTAGACCTGCGCAAGGATAAGATGGCGCTCCAGCGGCTCAAGGAGGCGGCGGAGAAGGCCAAGGTCGAGCTCTCGTCGGTCGTCACCACGAACCTCAACCTTCCGTTCATCACGCAGACGGCGGACGGCCCGGCCCACCTGGACATGACCCTCACCCGGGCGCAGTTCGAGGCGATCACCGAAGACCTGCGCCAGAAGATGCTCGGCCCCACCAACCAGGCGCTCGCGGACGCGAAGCTGGACGCCTCCCAGATCGACCGCGTCCTGCTGGTCGGCGGTTCCACCCGGATGCCCGCGGTGCAGGAGATGGTGCGCACGATGTTCGGCAAGGAGCCGCACAAGGGCACCAACCCGGACGAGGTCGTCGCCCTGGGCGCGGCGGTGCAGGCGGGCGTGCTCGGCGGCGAGGTGCGCGACATCGTCCTGTTGGACGTCACCCCGCTGACCCTGGGCCTTGAGACGCTCGGCGGCGTCATGACGAAGCTCATCCCCCGGAACACGACGATCCCCTACTCGAAGTCGGAGACGTTCACCACCGCGGCGGACGGACAGACCGCCGTGGACATCCACATCCTCCAGGGCGAGCGCGAGTTCGCCGAGGGCAACAAGAGCCTGGGACGCTTCCAGCTCGCGGGCATCCCGCCCGCGCCGCGCGGCATCCCGAAGGTAGAGGTGACCTTCGAGATCGACGCCAACGGCATCCTCAACGTCGGCGCGAAGGACAAGGCGACCGGCAAGGAGCAGAGCATCGTCATCACGGCCTCCTCCGGACTCTCGAAGGAAGAAGTCGAGAAGATGGTGCAGGAGGCAGCCGCGCACGCCGACGAGGATAAGAAGCGGCGCGACGTCCAGGAGGCCCGCAACAAGGCGGACTCGACGGTCTACAACGCCGAGAAGACGCTCAAGGAGGCCGAGGGCAAGGTGGACGCCGGCCTGATCGAAACGGCCCGCGAGGCGATAACCGCGCTGCGCAAGGCGGCCGACGAGGGCGCGGACGCGGCGACGCTGGAACAGAAGAGCACGACGGTGATGGAGGCGATCTACCCGGTATCGGCCGCCATGTACCAGCAGGCGGACGCGACGATGGCCGCCACCCCGCCGTCAGACGCGGCCGCGGCCGGAGGTCCCTACTCCGCCCCGCCCGAGGATGACGACGCGTCCCGCTACGACGCCCCCTACGAAGCGACGGCGTCCGACGGCGACGGTAATGGCGCGTCGGGTCAGCAGCGCACCACGCAGTTCACCGGCGCGGGCTTTGCTGCCGATGACGGCCCGGAAGCGCCGCCCACGGCGGGCGCGGCGACCGGCGGCGGCAATGGCCCGCGCACGGAAGAGGTCGTCGACGGCGAGTTCCGGGAGGAGAAGTAATCCCCCTCCCCCGCCCTTCCCACGAAGGACGGGGGAGGTCAGTCAGGTTAGCAGGACAGTACCAGCATCATGCCGACAATGCCCACCAAGCGCGACTATTACGAGGTTCTGGAAGTGGAGCGGGGCGCGGAAGTCTCCGCGATCAAGGCCGCCTACCGCAAGAAGGCGCGCCAGTACCATCCCGACGTCAACAAGGAAACCGACGCCGAGGAGCGATTCAAAGAGGTCCAGGAAGCGTACGAAGTCCTCTCCGACGACCAGAAGCGCGCGCGCTACGACCGCTTCGGCCACGAGAGCATGAACGGGGGCAATGGCGGCTTTCCCGGCGGAATGGGCCAGGACCCGTTCGGCGGCTTCGGAGACATCTTCGACGTCTTCTTCGGCGGCGCGGGCGGGGGCCAGCGGCGCGGCGGCCCGCAGCGCGGGGCGGACCTGCGCTACGACCTGGAGATCACGCTGGAAGAGGCGTACTCCGGAATCGAGAAGACCATCCGCATCCCGCGCGTCGAGACGTGCGACACCTGCAAGGGGAGCGGCGCGGCGGCGGGCAGCCGTCCCGAGACCTGCGGCATGTGCAGCGGGCAGGGACAGGTGCGCCGGATGCAGAACACCATTCTGGGCACCATCCAGAGCCTCGTCACCTGCCCGCAGTGCAACGGGCGCGGCGAAACGGTCAAGAACCCGTGCGCGGACTGCGGCGGCCAGGGCCGCACGCGGAAGCAGCGCGACATCGTCGTCTCCGTGCCGCCGGGCGTGGACAACGACATGCAGATGCCCCTGAGAGGTCAGGGCGAGAGCGGGGCGTTCGGCGGCCCGGCCGGCGACCTGTACGTCTTCTTCCACCTCAAGGAGCACGAGCTCTTCGAACGCGAAGGACTGGACCTGTTCACGCATCTGCCGCTGACTTTCTCGCAGGCGGCGCTCGGGGACAACATCCCCGTGCCGACGATCTCCGGCGAGAAGGGCGGAATCACGGTCCCGGAAGGGACACAGCCGGGACGGCGTTTCCGTCTGCGCGGCCTCGGGATGCCGGACGTGCGCGACAAGTCCCGCCGCGGCGACCTGCACGTCGTCGTGACGGTCCAGGTGCCGACGAAGCTGAGCGACAAGGAGCGGGAGTTGATCCGCCAGCTCGCCACGCTGCGCGGCGAGAAGCCGGGGGAGACGCCCGCGCCGATCTCGGAGAACAAGGGGTTCTTCGCCCGCCTGAAGGAAGCCTTCACGGGCCAGGAAGACTGAGCGCGAGCGGACGTGACCGAGCAGGAGTAATCACTATGGCAACCGCTAAGGCGGCGTTCTGGATGCGGGCGGGCCGGTGGTTCCTCCTGTCCGGCTTCGCCTTCTTCGCCGGGTTCTACGCGCTCCTCCTGTACGGGATGGGACCGACCACGCTCACGTTCCACCTCGGGTATTACGGCTTCGCCTCCGCAGCCCTCCTGCCGCTCGCGCTGCACCAGTTCCCGCGCCCCCGCACCCGCTTCCTCTACTTCGGACTCCTCTTCGGCTGCCTCACGCTGGCCGCCGTGCTGCCGTCGAGCCCCGCCGAGTGGGAACTGCGCCGCCTGCGCCCCGGTATGACGAGAGGAGAGGTCAACGCCTCACTGACCCGGTGGAACCTCATCGGGCGAGAGGTCACGGGGTATCCGAGTTGTACGTGGACCCACTACTACGGCCCGCGTGACACGCCGCGCATAAATTGTGCGGTATTGAAGTTCACGGACGGCCGTCTGACGGAGTACGTCGTAGGCTGGGATTGAGGAACCGATGCGGACACCGGGGCGGCGCAAGGACGGAATGCTGGAGCGACTACTGGCGCTCTGCGGACGCGCCCCCGCCTGGCTCGTCTCCGTCGCCTGCCTCCTCGCCTTCTACGCCACGGACACCCACTACGCCCCCGGGGACCGGAACGTCGTCGTCACCCTGGCCGCCGCTCTTTCCCTCGTCATTGTCCCCCTGATGGTGGCGACGGCCACGGGCCAGCCGCGCGATCAGCGTCCCGCCCTTGCCGCCTTCTGGTGCCTCTTCGGCCTCACGTTCAGCCTCCTGCCGCCCACCCGCGCGGGCGAGCACTACCGGCGCTACCGCTCCGTACGCCCCGGCATGACCGTCGCCCAGGTGCGGGACCGCCTCGCGACTCCGGGCCTGCTCCGCGCACTGCCGGAAGACTTCGGCGGCGTCGTCAGCGTGCTCGATGGCGACCGCCTGGACGCCACCGCGCAGCGGTTCCTGATCGTCTTCGACGGCGGCCGGGTAGTGGATCGGCGCTTCGGCGCGGCCGAGGACTGGCTGTACCGATACCGCGCCGTGCATTACGGCATGCGCGAGCCGCAGGTGCGCGCGCTTCTCCAGGACGAGGTCGCCGCGCTGGACGCCCCGACCGTACAGACCGAGGCTACCGGGAATGCGGCCGCGGCGTGGACGTCGCCGGGGTGGAAGTGGTATTCTCGGAGCGGCGTCGGCCCCGGCGGGGTCCACGTCCAGTACGACACGAGCGGCGTGGTCCACAAGGAGTACCTCCGGGCCCGTTGACGACTATTCCGGGCGGAGGGGCGACGTGGCGCAGCAGCAGCAGAGATGGGCGGAGATCGGGGTAGCGGTGGCGGGCGACGCTCAGGAGGTCGTGGGCGCGCTGATGGTGGAGGTCGGGGGCACGCAGGGCTACGCCACCACGCCGAGCGCGGTCACCGGCTACCTGCCCGTCGACGAGCGGCTGGAGAACACGCTGCTGACCCTCAAGGAGGCGCTGCGCGGCCTGCCCGAGAGCGCGGGCGTTCGGGGCATCCCCGCCGACATCACCGTCCGCTTCGTGGCCGAGGAGGACTGGGCGAGCGCCTGGAAGCAGTACTTCAAGCCCCAGCGCATCGGCGGGCGCGTCGTCATCAAGCCCACCTGGGAGCCGTTCGCCCCCGCGCCGGACGACGTCGTCGTCGAGATCGACCCCGGCATGGCGTTTGGGACCGGGCTGCACCCCACCACCCGCCTCTGCCTGCGCGCCCTTGAGGCGCACGTGCGTCCCGGCGTGACCGTCGCCGACGTCGGCACCGGTTCCGGCATCCTCGCCGTCGCCGCCGTCAAGCTCGGCGCGGCGCGAGCGGTCGCCGTGGATATCGACCCCCTCGCCGTCCGCATCGCCCGCGAAAACATCGCCCTGAACCGCGTCGGGGACGCCGTCTCCGCCGACGAGAGCGCGACCCCGCCCGCCGGAACGTACGACGTCGTGGTCGCGAACATCCTCGCCGACGTCATCCTCGGCATGTGCCCCTCGCTCTTCGCCGCCGTCTCTCCGGGCGGCCTCTTCATCGGTTCCGGCATCATCGACACGCGCGCCGACGACGTCCGCGCCGGGCTGGCAGGAACCGGATTTACCGTCATCGAAACCACTCTCGTAAGCGAGTGGGTCTGCCTGACCGCCCGACGCCCGTAGTCCACCCGGCACGCTCCTTGCTTCTCACCTGTTCCCGGTAG
>DATLHN010000006.1:0-11667 GCA_035539875.1 Armatimonadaceae bacterium | reverse complement strand
TGCTTTCGTCGCATCTGTGCTTCCGATGAGGTCGAGGAATAGGAAGGTGACGTACCCGCGCGGCAGCGGTGTCGGCGGACGATTTGTACTCAAAGCCCTGTGTTCTCCTGCTTCGCTCCTGCCGCGCCACCGTTCACGGAGCCGGACAAGGTGCGTCGAATCGCTTCCAACTCCTGGCGCACGGCCATGGAATCGGCGTGGTGGGTATCGAAGTCTTCCTGCGCAGCATTGCCCGCCGCGAGTTGACGCGCCAGGATCAGCGTACTGAGGGCGAACGCCCAGATGCCCGCGAACACCCCGAGGTGCGCCAGGCTGGTATCGGCACCGAATCCTTTAGTCCACCACCAGATTGCCATTGCGGACACGGTCGCGATAAGGAATGGGAGGCTGGAGACGACCGAAAGGAACCGATCGGCTTTCGGCGTGACGCTCCAGTTCCCACTGGCACGGGTGCGGATCAGCTCGTCGTTCCGGCGCAGGCGCTCCGCCATCTGCTGGCAGAGAACGGTCCAAAACTCGGGGAATACAGCTACGAACGCGGGAAACTGGTCGCGATGAAGTTCGAGGACCGTGGTCTTGGGAACGGCAGTCGTGGTTGCCGTGCGCCTGGGAGGCCGGGCGAAGAACCCGACCTCGCCAAAGATTGCCCCCGGTCGCCGTACCTCCGGGTAGTGGAAGGGGTGACGATGGCGGTCTCGCGTGACAAATTGAACCTCACCGTCCACCAGGAAGTACAGCGTCTGCGCTTCCACGTGCGCGTCCCAGAACTTTTCGCCCGCCGCAAACGTACGCAGCGTCAGGCAGCGGGAAAGCTCCTGCTGTACGCCCTTGTCGAGGTTCTTGAACGTCGGGCACTGTCGTATCGCCGCAAGTAAGTCCGCCGTCTCCTGGTCCGCCGTCTCCGTCATACTGATCGCCGTGGAGATCTCCGTATGCTTTTGCATTAGTTGAATTATAACCCTGGTTGGTCCATACGTCACAGACCGGAAGCCGGACTGTCGTCGCGTGGTCGGACGTCTCGGACATTCAATCGCGTGCTCACTTTCTTCGTGCGCCTCGGCGGGGTAACTCACGTAAACTCCCGTCAAATTACTTGCTTTTTCGCGGTTACCTTTGGTATAGTTTGACGCAGTGTGGTTCGCGCCAGGCGAACGCCCATAGTATTCGCAGCGCGAGGGCAGAGAAGGGGAGATCACGACCCATGCGGTACCCGGGAAGCGGCGGCGCGGCGCGCCGACGCCAGGAGCAGCAGGGAGCGGCGCTCATTCTCACGCTCGTCACCGTCGTCGTCCTCGGTACCATCGCCGCGGGGATCGGGACGCTGGTGGTCGGGCACGTCGGGCGCGCCCGGACCGACCAGGACGCCGCGCGCGCGCTGCACCTGGCCGAGGCGGCGCTGAACTACCAGATACAGCGCGTCTCCGCCGTCGGGCTGAGCGCGCCCCAGGCGAAGTACGTCGGCACGAACGGGGCCGCCGCCTCCTACGGAGCGCCGCCCGTCACCGTCTTCCCGCTCGCCTGGGCGTCGGGGTCGGGCAACCCGCAGCCGCTTCCCATCCCCGCGGCGCAGATCGCGCACGGCGGGGGGAACCTGGCGAGCCACCTGAACCTCCAGAACCTCAACGCGGGCAACGGCGTCGCGGACGCCTGGGTGTCCTGGATCGACCCGGACCTCGACATCTACAGCCAGACTACGCAGCTCGTCTACGGAGCCGCCACCGTCAACGGCGTCACCCGCGTCGTGCGCGCCAAGGGCGGCGCGAAGGGCGTCTTCGACGACCACGCCCTGTTCGGAATACAGCGGGTCGACCTCAACGGCAACTTCACCATCAATGGGACCGTGGGGAGCAACGGCGCCATCTCCGTGGGCGGCTCGTCCGCGATGGACGGCATCTCACTCTACGGCCCCGGCGCGTCGTTCAGCGGCGGCGGCGGAGCCCCGACCCCGGAGCGTTTCCCCGCCGCCATCGCCTGGCCCGCGATCACCACGATCGCGAACCAGGTCGCCCAGGGGCTGACCGCCGACGCCGGTAAGCCGGGCTACTACGGCGGACTGCCCACCGGAAACGGCATCCTCAACTTCTCGGCGGGCAAGAACGACAACGCGCTCGGGGCCGTCAAGAGCGGCGCGAACTGGGTGACGGGCATCGCCGCGAACGGCGGCCAGGCGACCCAGAACAGCAGCCTGAAGCTGGTGGGAAAGCCCTGGGGCGCGAACTACTACCTGGACAACTTCGAGGGCAAGGTGGACATCGCCGCCGACATCAGCGGCGGGCCGGTGACGCTCTGGATCAACACGACGAAGGACACCCCCGCGATCAACGCGACCTCGAAGATCCGCGCCTACAACGGCTCCACCAACCCGAGCATCCTGGACGCGCAGCTTACGCTGGACGACGCGAAGCTGTTCAAGATCTACTACGTCAACCGCAAGAACCCCCTCGGCTCGGGGACGCTGAACATCAACGGCGTGGCGCAGTTCTACGCCATGCTCTACGCCTACGACGTCATCGGCGGGACGCCTGTCGGCAAGGTCGAGCTGAACGGCGGCTCGACCTTCAACGGCTCGATCATCGCCTACGACATCCCGAAGGGCAACGGCAACGCGACGATCAACTACCCGTCTAACCCGGGAATCTCCCTGGGCGAGGGCCTGCTCTTCTACGGCTGGGTCGATCCCTGGCACGAGGTGAACCCGGTGCGCGGCAACTGAAGAAAGGGAGAACAACATGCGAATCAAGCGGCGCGCCCGGGGGCGGGCGTTCTCGCTGGTGGAGCTTCTGGTCGCAGTGGCGCTGCTGTCGATCTCGATGGCGGCGGTGACGACGCTCTGGGGGCTGGCCCGGCGCGTCACCGAGCGTTCGCGCGACACCGCCGAGTACTACGCCGTGGCCCGGCGCGAACTGGAGCGGGCGCGGGCCGTCCAGTACGTCGGCCTGTTCTTCAACGGCGCGACGACGGGCGGCGTCGTGGCACCCGTCACCACGGCGTACACCCAGGACGCCGACGCGCCCACGGTGGCGAAGCCCGCCGTCTACGAGGCGGTCAGCACCTTCACCCGCAGGCAGACCAGCGCCGAGGACCCGCAGCGCCAGCTCGGGGTGCAGGTAATCGACGTCTACCTGCTGCCGCGCGCGGTCGGCGACACCCCGGTGTACTCGACCTCGACGTTCTTCGCCATAGGAGGGGTGTAGCCGTGCCCGACGCGAGAAAGCGGGGCCGCGCCGCCGCCGCCGCGGCGGCCGTGACCCTGATCGAACTCCTGGTAGTGCTCGCGCTGATGGGCGTCGTGCTGTCGGCGGCGGGCTCGATGTTCCTCCAGACGTTCGAAAGCGAGGCGGCGCACCGGGACCAGAACGCGGCGCAGGCGAGCGCGCGGACCGCCGCCGACACCCTCACCGACGACCTGCGCGGCGCGATCAAGAACAGCCTGGTCGTGCCCGGCACCCTGACCGCTGCCACCCCGATCTACTTCAACGTCTACCAGGACGACGGCGTCACGGTGCGGCGGGTGCGATACTGGCTGAACGGCACCGACCTGCGCCGCGAGGTCGTCACCTACGTGGACGAGACGGCCACCCCCGGCGCGGCCACCTCCGCGACCGGCGGCGTGGTGGTCGCCCGCAACATCGACCCCGGCGCGTTTCTCTTCCAGTGGACCCCCGGGACCCGCACCGCGGCGGTCCTGGTGACCAGCACCGTAGGAGCCGCCCCGCGCCGGAGCAGCGTCACCGTGCGCGCCGACGTCGTCATCCGGAACTACCTGAAATAGGCCGCGCCCGCGGGGCTACGCCGGAGCGGGGAGCGGCTTTCCGGCGTCCTCCAGGAGCGCGGGGTCCGGCGCGTGGCGGGACTGTATCCACGCGGGGGCGGCGTCGCGCTCGTCGTCGGGGCGGTTCATGACGAAGGCGGCGACGAGGCGCTTCTCCTTGAGCCACCACGCGCTGAACTTCGCCGAGTCGACGTCGCCGCGGTAGACGACGCGGTCGGACCCGTCGGCGTCGCCCCAGAACTCCCACGACAGGTCGAACTCGTCCGAGAAGAAGTAGGGGACGTGGACGAACGGCTCGCGCTTGCCCGCCATGACCGCGGCGGCGTGCTTCCCGCCCTCGACCGCGTTGTCCCAGTGCTCGACGTGGCGCTGCTTGTCGAAGAGGACGTCCCGGTAGTTCGTCGCGTCGCCCGCGGCGTACACGTCGGGCACGCTCGTCTCCAGGTACTCGTTGACCCGGATGCCCTCGCGCCGGTCCACCGCCAGCGCGCCGTGCTCGAACAGGGCGACGTTGGGCGCGACCCCGACGCCCGCGACGACGAGGTCGGCCGGAAGCTCGCGCCCGGAGTCGAGCACGACCCCGGTGACGCGCTTGTCGCCGGTGAAGGCGGTCGCTCGGGCGTCGGCGACGAAGTGGACGCCGCGCCGCTCGTAGTAGCCCCGGAAGAAGGCCGACATCTCGGGCGTGAAGAGGCGCGGCAGCAGCCCGCCGCCGGACAGTACGACGGTCACGGAGTCCGCCCCCGCCTGCTTCAGCGACGCGCTCGCCTCCAGGCCGATGTAGCCGCCGCCGATCACGACCACGCGCTTTTCGCCCCCGCCGGTCGCACGCTCCCGGATGCGGCGCGCGTCCTCGACCGAGCGCAGGTACAGGACGCCGTCCAGGTTCCCGCCCGGCACGTCCAGGGTGCGCGGCGACGCCCCCGTGGCGACGAGCAGCTTTTCGTAGCGGACGACCCCCCCGGCGGAGGCGTCGGTCCGGAGCGCCTTCGCGTCGAAGTCCACGGACGTCACCGGCGTGCCGAGCCGCAGGTCGATGCCGTGGTCGCGGTAGAACGCCTGGTCGGAGATCAGGATCTCGTCCTCGCGCACCTTGCCGGTAAGAAAGTCCTTGGAAAGGGGCGGGCGCTCGTAGGGGGGCGTCTGCTCGTCCGACAGGACGCAAAGCTCGCCCGGCTTCAGGCCGTGTTTCTCGGCAAGCTCCTTGGCCGCGTAGCCCGCCACCATGCCGCCGCCGAGGATGACGTACCGATAGTCGCTCATGGTCCTGAACCTCCTGAGGGGTAGACGCCCGCGCGCGCGAACGCAATGACACCGCCTGCTTCGCTTCATGGTACCCGTTTCGCCCCCGCGAGCGTCCGCGGATTCCCGGCAGGAGCGGGAGACGTTAGCGCATCACGCTAAAGAAAATTGTTCGATTGGTGGGAACAAAGGCGACGATTTCCCAGTATGCGATAACGGAGAGACTCCCCGGCTTCGAGCCGGAACACTTCTAAGGAACGAAAGGAGCTGACCGAAATGGCACTTCCGATCCTTCGCGGCGCGGACCTTCCGACCCGCCGCGCCGAGAACTACCGGGAAACGGGGCTCAACGCCTTCAACCCCTGGCGTGAGCTCGAGGAGATGAACCGCTGGTTCGAGGAGCTCACGGGCCGCTCGCTCGTCGGCGGCGCGCCCTTCCTGCGCGGCGGCGGCGGCAGCATTACGGGCGGCGGCGCGGCACCCGAGGTGGACCTGTACGAGTCGCCCGACGAACTGCGACTCTTTGTCTACGCCCCCGGCGCGAGCCCGGACGGCTTCGACATCTCGGTCGCGGGCAACACCCTGGCGATCCGCGGCGAGCGCCGACCGCTCCTGGAGGGCGAGAACTGGACGGGCCACGGCTCGGGCGTCGCCCGCATGCAGGGGACGTTCCAGACCAGCTACACGCTCCCGGTGGACGTGGACCCGGACGGGGTGAGCGCGTCCTACCAGGGCGGCATCCTGGAACTGCGGCTGCCGAAGGTCCAGAAGGCGCGCGTCCGCAGCGTCCGGGTGAACGTCGAGAACCGGAACCAGATCGAGGCGGACGCGGGCGCGTCGGGCGGTGACGCGGCGAGCGCCGCCCGGTCGAACGGGGAGGCCGAATCGGGGAAGGCGGCGGCGGGCGGTAAGTCCGGCGGCAAGTCCTGACCCGGTCGGCCCGGGATGCAGAGGGCGGCGGCGGCAGGGTTCTCCCTGCCGCCGCCGCCTTTTTTGCCGCCGTGTTGCTGCGGCGGCGCTACCAGGCGGCGGAGGCGACCTTCAGGTCGCGCTGGCCGGTCCGGTTGGAGCGGATGATGCGCTGCGCCATCGTGCGGACCGGGCGGTGGGGCGTCCGGCCGTCCATGAAGGCTCCCGACATCGCGATCGCGCCCTCGTGGTGGCCGATCATCTCCCGGGCGAACGCGCGGTCGAAGTCAACGCCGGAGCGCGCCTGGAGCCTGTCCGTCATCGGCTGCATGCGCGGGTCCGGCTTGGCCGTGCGGTCCATCCGGTGCTGGTTCTTCAGGTGCGCGCGCATCCAGGCGATCTCTTTCGTCTGCGAGTCGATCATCTGCTTCGCCTCGCGCCGGACGGCGGCATTCTGCGACTTCTCCAGCGCGAGCCTGGCCATGTCGATGCCGCTCTGGTGGTGGTCCATCATCTTCGTCAGGTACGTCGTCTCGCGGTCCGCGCCTTTCGCGGCCCGTATCTCGCGCACGTCCTGCGCCATCGTCTGCGTCATCGTCATCTGCGACTGCGGGGCCTGCCGCGGGTCCTTCGTCACGCCCGTCTCCTGCGCCGCGGCGGCGACGGAAACGAGCGCGAGGAGGGCCGCGCCGGTGGCCACGGCGGCGCGGCATTCGCGGCGGCGCTCTGCTTCGTTGCACATACGGGTTCTCCTTCCGGACGGAATCGGCCGCGTCAGGCGGTCAGCACCTTGTTGGCGGCCATGCGGCGGCACTCCTGCTCGCAGCGGCGGCACGAGGCGGCGCAGCGCCGGCAGTGCTCCACGTTGAACTTCTGGCACTCGTTGGCGCACCGCGTGCAGGCGTCCGCGCACAGGCCGCAGGCCTGCTGGTGCATCGGGCTTTCGCGCGCCATCAGGGAGACGCAGAACTCGCAGCAGAGGGCGCAGTCCTGGCACGCCCGCTCGCACTCGGCCATGTCGGGCATTCCGACGCACATGGCGGCGCAGTTCTCGCACTCCTTGAAGCAGTCGAGGCACGCCGCGATGCAGGACTGCATCTCCGGCATGCTGTAGGGGTGGCGCGTCTGCGCGCCCATCGTCGTCGATCGGGCAGCGGCGGCATCGGAGCCGGGGCTGCTGGCTCTGGATTCCATGGTTCCGTTCCTTTCCGTAACGTCAGGTCACAGAAACAGGCGGCCGGGGAGGGTGAGCGTCGGCGTCGGCGGTGGCGGCAGGCGTGCCCCTCCCGCGCATACCATAGCGCTACCCGGTGGGCGCGGCGGCGAAACGCGCGGGGCAGGGCGGACCGACGGCCCCGCCTACCACGGACGCATCAGGTAGGGGACCTTCGACGACGCGATCTCGACGTCGCCGCCGCCTAAGCCCTGCTGCTCCAGGAGGATGCGCAGGCAGTGCGCCTCCTTCGCGAAGTCGTGGCAGGGGCCGACGACGATGCGGCGGATCGGGAGCGCCACCGGCACTTCCCCGCCGGACGCGGCGTCGCGGCGCGCCGTGTACAACTCCAGGTAGGGGACCAGGCCCCCGCCGCGCGCCCGCACCCGCAGGCGGTCGCGGTGACGGCCGTGCTGCTGGTGGACGACGTACCGGAACTCCACCTCTTCCGAGTAGCCGGGGTGCTTCATCATCGGCGAGAGCACGCCGATGACGTCGTACGCCAGTCCCGCCGCCGCGTCGTCCGGCAGGCCGCTTCCGGCGCGCCAGTTCCAGAAGGCGTCCAGGGTGACGCGCGCGATTTCCCGCTGCGCTTCCTCGTCGTAGACCACCCGGTAGGTCCAGCCCGCGGGCCGCAAGAGGTCGGCGAGGGCGCGGGCGTCGAACCCGATGGCGTAGCCCGTGCCGTCCCGGGCGTACCCGCGCCACTGGCTGAGCAGGTCGCCCTCGTAGCTGAAACTGCAGTTGAAGACGTCGAGGCGACGCCGGAGCTGCGCCCGTTCGTCGTCCATTTCGTCCAGGACCCGGTCTCGGATCACGGCGACGCCCGGCGCGCGGGTGTCGCGCAGCGCCTCGGCGAAGCGGGACGCGCCGAGGCGGTACTCCATGCGGTCGTTCAGGTGCGTGACGCTGGAGGCGCGCAGCGTGCCCTGCTCCAGGATCGCCAGTACGGCCTCGACGTCGGTGTAGTGGTAGACGACCTCGTCCGCGCCGGGCCGGAAGCGCACCAGGCCCGTTTCCTCCAGACGCTCGACCACGTGACGGCGGGCGTCGGCGACCGCGTGGCTGCTCGCGCTATCCGGCATGACTCTCGTTTACCCGGCGACCGCCCGGACGCTCGCCGGGAACCCGCCCGCACGGGTCGGGATATTCCCTACCGGCGGCGGGCGGCGCGGCGGGTACGAAAGGGGTAAGAAATCCGGAGAGGACGGTGACCCCTGCCATGCCCTCTGAAGACCTGCGCGCCCTGGCGTCCGCCGCGCGCCCGCTCACCGGCGGGTCGGGCGACTACGACGCCCTGCTGGACGCCGTCGGGGACGCCCGCTTCGTCCTGATCGGCGAGGCGTCGCACGGCACCCACGAGTTTTACAACGAGCGCGCCCGCATCACCGAGCGCCTGATCGACGAAAAGGGCTTCCACGCCGTCGCCGCCGAGGCCGACTGGCCGGACGCCTACCGCGTCAACCGCTTCCTGCGCGGCCACGCCGCCGGTCGCGGCGGCGAGGAGGGCGGCGGCGGCGACGCGGGTGAGCCGGACGACGCCCTGCGCTCGCTCGGCGGATTCGAGCGCTTCCCGCTCTGGATGTGGCGCAACCGGGTCGTGCTCGACTTCATCGCCGACGCCGCCGCGCGCAACGCCACCCTTCCGGAGCGGGACCGCGCGGGCTTCTACGGCCTCGACCTCTACAGCCTCTACGGCTCCATCGAGGAGGTCGTCCGCTACCTCGAGGGCGTCGACCCGGAGGCCGCGCGCCGCGCCCGCGACCGGTACGGCTGCCTGGAGGAGTTCGGGAGCGAGCCGCAGGACTACGGGCGCGCGACCGAGTGGGGCGGGGCCGACCCGTGCGAGGAGGAGGCCGTCGCCCAGCTTACGGAGCTGCTGCGCCGCGCGGGCGAGTTCGCGTCCCGCGACGGGCAGCGGGCCGAGGACGCGTTCTTCTACGCCGAGCAGAACGCCCGGCTGGTCGTCAACGCCGAGGAGTACTACCGGGCGATGTACCGCGGGGCGCGCGACAGCACGTGGAACCTGCGCGACACGCACATGGCCGGCACGCTGGACGCGCTCGACCGGCACCTGACCGCCCGACACGGGAAGCCCGCGAAAATCGTGGTCTGGGCGCACAACTCGCACCTGGGCGACGCCCGGGCGACCGAGATGGGGGAGGAGCGCGCCGAGCTGAACCTCGGGCAGCTCTGCCGCGAGCGGCACCCCGGCGAGACGTTCCTGGTTGGGTTCACGTCCTACGACGGGACGGTCACCGCCGCCGACGACTGGGGCGAGCCGGCGCGGCTCAAGGCCGTCAACCCCGGCATGGCGGGGTCGTACGAGGCGCTGTTCCACCTGGTCGGGGCCGCGGCGGAGCGGACCGCGGGCGGGTCGCGCGACTTCTGGCTCGACCTGCGCGATCCCGCGGTGCGGGGCGCGCTCCCGCCGCCGCGACTGGAGCGCGCCATCGGGGTGATCTACCGCCCCGGCACCGAGCGGTGGAGCCACTACTTCCGGGCGGACCTGGCCCGGCAGTTCGACGCCGTGCTGCACTTCGACCGCACGCGTGCCGTCGAGCCGCTGGAGCGGACCCCCGGGTGGACCCGGACGGAGGGCCACGGCGAGGACGTCCCCGAGACCTACCCGACCGGCGTCTGACCCGGCGCGCTCTCCCGGTGGCCTTGACGGCCGCGACTCCACGTGGTAATTTACCGGTGGGTTAATTAACCCGATGGTAAATTAACATGAGTACAGATTCCCTGGGCGCGACGTTCACCGCTCTTGCCGATCCCACGCGGCGGGCGATCCTGGCGCGACTGGCCGCCGGAGACGCCACGGTGACGGAACTGGCCGCGCCGTTCGACATGACACTGCCCGCCGTCACCAAGCACCTGAAAGTGCTGGAGCGCGCCGGGCTCATCTCGCGCGGGCGCGACGCGCAGCGGCGGCCCTGCCGACTGGAGGCCGCGCCCCTCCGGGAGGCGGCGGGCTGGATCGACGAGTACCGGCGCTTCTGGGAAGGCGGTTTCGATCGCCTGGACGCCTACCTGCGGGAACTCCAGGACGGGAACGAGCAGGACGGGAACGAGGAGGAGAAGAGCGATGGCTGAAACGAGAGCGGCGCAACATCCCGCCGCGACGGACGCGCCGGCGTCCGCTTCCGAGCCGCATGTCCTGATCGAGCGGACCTTCGACGCGCCCCGCGAACTGGTCTTCCGGGCGTGGGTGGAGCGCGACCGCCTCGTCCGCTGGTTCGCGCCCCACGGGTGCTCGCTGGAAGTTCGCGCCATGGACGTCCGCGAGGGCGGCGCGTTCCACTTCCGCATACGCGACCCGCGCCACGGGGACTGCTGGACCCGGGGCGTCTTCCGGGAGGTCCGCCCGCCCGAGCGCCTCGCGTACACGATCTCCTTCTCGGACGAGCGGGGAAACTTCGTCGAGCCGTCGGCGGCGGGGCGCGACGCCGATTGGCCGCGCGAGGCGCTGGTCACGGTGACGTTCGCCAGCACCGGGGAGGGCGGAACCAGGGTCACGCTGCGGCAGGCGGTCTCCGAGGCGGCCGCGCGCCGCACGGGGGCGTACCCGAGCTGGCTGGAGATGCTGGACCGCCTCGCCGACGAACTGGCCGCGGCGGCGAACGGGCGGGGCTGACGCCGCCGGGAAGGCGCGCGAGAACGGAAAGGACGAACGTGGAAGAAGGTAACCTGCGGCTCCTTATCGATACGAACCGGGTGGAGTTCACCGGCGCGAGGGACGTCATGGCGCACGCACTGGCGACGACGCCCGACGACCGGATCAACTGGTCACCGTCGCCGACGGCCCGGACCCCGGTCCAGCAGGTGGCGCACGCCGCCGCGGCGGTCGCGCACCTGACCGCGACGCTGGACGGACGCCGCTTCGCGGTCCCGACGCCCGCGGAGGCCGACCTTGAGTTCCGCGCGTGGGAGCGACAGTTCACGACGCGCGACGAGGTACTGAGCCTCCTCGCGCGCAACGGCGACGCATTCCTTGCCTGGCTCGACGCCCTCACCCCGGACCGGCTGGAGTCGTCGGTCGCGCTGCCGTTCGATCTGGGCCGGGTGCCGGTGCGCGTGGGAATCGCATTCCCGGCGCTTCACACGCGCGTCCACGCCGCGCAGATCGACTACATCCAGACCATCTACGGCGACCACGACTGGCACCTGCCCCCGGCGCACTGATCGGCCCGCGCGCGCCACGCGAAAGCACGAAAGCCCCCGGCGCGTCACACGCCGGGGGCTTTCCCTAGCTCTGGAACCGGCTTAGCAGGCGAGACCGCCGCCGGTGCGCCGCCGCTTACCGCGCGCGATCAGGCCGAGGAGGCCGCCGCCCATGACGACGCCGAACGCCACCGCGCCTGGCTCCGGGACCACGGTGACCGTGGATTGGACGCCGCCGATGCGGATCTGCCGGACGTCCTGGATCGAGTTCGTCGGGCCGACGATGTCGATGAAGCTGATGCGCTGCCCCGCGATGGCCTGGACGCCGAAGTAGCTCTGGCCGTTGCCGGACGTGAACGTGCCGGTG
>DATLHN010000005.1:0-1889 GCA_035539875.1 Armatimonadaceae bacterium | reverse complement strand
GCCACCACGGCGGCCCCCGCCAAGAAACCGTCCGTCGTCGTGGTCGCCACCGGTGGCACCATCGCCGGCGCGGGCGCGTCGTCGGCGAACAGCGCCACGTACCAGGCCGCCAAGGTCCCGGTCGACAAGCTGATCGCCGGCCTGCCCGAACTGGCTGACGTGGCCGAAGTCCGCGGCCAGCAAGCTTTCCAGATCGCATCGGAAAGTTTCACCAACGAGAAGCTGCTGCAGCTCGGCAAGCAGGTGGCCGCGCTCGTGAAGGACCCGGCGGTCGACGGCGTCGTGATCACGCACGGCACCGACACGCTCGAGGAAACCTCGTTCTTCCTGAACCTCGTGGTCCGCACCGAGAAGCCCATCGTCGTGGTGGGCTCGATGCGACCGGGCACCGCGCTCTCGGCCGACGGCGCGCTGAACCTGTACGACGCCGTGGTGCTCGCCGGCTCCCCGTCCGCGTAGGGCAAGGGCGTGCTGGTGATGATGAACGACGACATCCTCTCGGGCCGTGATGCCGCCAAGCGCGTCAACATCAAGACCAGCGCGTTCTCCAGCCAGTGGGGCCCGCTCGGGATGCTGGTCGAGCGCCGGGCCTACTGGTTCCGCGCGCCGGTCAAGAAGCAGGGCATGACGTCGGAGTTCGACATCGACACCCTCCCGGCGCTGCCGGAGGTGGCCATCGTCTACGGCTCCGGGAACATGGGCACGGCGTTCGTGCAGACCGCGATCAAGTCGGGCGTGAAGGCCATCGTGCACGCGGGCACGGGCAACGGCTCGGTGCCCGACTACGGCGTCGACGGGCTCAAGGCGGCGCGTGCCGCCGGCATCCAGGTGGTGCGTTCGTCGCGCGTGGGCGACGGCTTCGTGGTCCGCAACTCCGAACAGCCCGACGACAAGTACGACTGGGTCGTGGCCCACGACCTGAACCCGCAGAAGGCGAAGATCCTGGCCGCGGTGGCGCTGGCCAAGGGCGTGTCGAGCGCCGACCTGCAGCGCATCTTCTGGGAGTACTGACCTGAACGGCGGCCTCCCGGCCGCCTTGTTCACGATCACGCCCGGCATCCGCCGGGCGTTTTCATTGGGAGCCGAACGACATGCCGTTTGCGACATATCGCACGGATTCCCGGAGCCCGGCCGAAGCCGGACGACGGCGGCCCGTGCGGGCCACCGTGGCGAGGCTCAGGCGAGGACGACTTCGCGGGCGGCGGCGCGCATCGCGGCGGCAGCGGCCGGCGAGGTGGCTTCGAGGCGGTTGGCCTCGCGCATCATGCGCGCGGTGCGGGCCACGTCCGAAGGAACGCCCCGCGCACGGAGCAGGGAGGTCAGGAAGCGGGCGGCGGTGGTCATCAGGGTCTCCAAAACGGCACGACAGGTGCCGACCACCCAAATCTAGGGTTTACCCTGACGTTTTGCAAGCCCTGAATTAAGGGTTAACCCCTAATTCAGTATTTCCGCACGGTTCGCGACCCCGGCTCCCGGACCGCGCCCCGAATGACGGAGGGCGGGCGAGCGTCGCGACGCCCCGAAACGCAAGCGCGCTCGCGGGGAGGCGAGCGCAGCGAAGCCGACCCATCAAGCCACCCGCGAGGACGGGTCTCCCGGCCGACCCGGGGCGCCCCCTCGGGGGGCAGGAGCGAAGCGACGTGGGGGCCTACGGATACAGGCCGCGTTCCTGCCGGGCGATCAGGATGCGTTCGCATGCCACCGCGAACGTCCCGGTCCGCAAGGTGACCCTGTGCCGGTCCGCCGTCTCCCAGATGTGGTTCAGCGCGTCGACCATGATCTTGTCGAGCCGGACGTTGATCTCGTCCTCGGTCCAGAAGAAGCTGCTGAAGTCCTGCACCCATTCGAAGTAGCTGACCGTCACACCACCCGCGTTGCAGATCACGTCG
>DATLHN010000004.1:0-3130 GCA_035539875.1 Armatimonadaceae bacterium | reverse complement strand
CGGTTACAATTAGAAAGACACGAGTCACTACGACGAAAGGTGGTTGAGATACCAGCCTATGGCGTATTGAGCAGCGCAGTTGCTCGAAAAACCGGCTGGCCATCAGACGCTTTGCGTTGTGCGCCACCGATGGAAACACCGGTCAGGCAAGACGCAGCGTAAGGGCCAACCGTCGGGCGTGTCAGGTTAGTAGAAGTGGGAGGCCCCGGAACAAGTGACGTTCCGGGGCCTTTCGCACGTTTCACCAGCGGCGCGATGCGCCGACGCCGAAGAAGCCGTCGGGGCGGGTCGGGTTCATGCCGAACCCGGCGCGGGCGTCGAGCTGGAAGTCGTCGGTCACAAGGTAGGTGAAGCCGCCGTTGACATAGCTGCGGTTCCCCCCCGCCTCCTCGCCGGGAAAGAATCCGAAGTACTCCAGGTACGATCCGACCCGGTCGGAGAGCGCGTACGCGAACGACAGCGTGCCGCTGAACTGGCCGAACCGCTCGCTCTCCTCGCTGACCCAGGCGTAGTTCAGGTTCGACGACATCTGGACGCGCTCGCAGAGGTCCCACGCCAAACACAGCTTCGCCTCCGGCTGGAGAGTCTCCTCGCGGTACGCGGGTGCGCCCACCGGGAGCGTCGTCTGGAGGATCAGGCCGATGTCGGGGCGGCGCAAACCCGGCCGCTCGTCGCCGTCGGCCAGTTTCACCTTCATGCCGAGCGTCGGGTCCTCCCAGCCGTAGGCGTTGCCGCCCGGCGAGCGGACGAGCGCGTAGGAGTTGACGCCGACCCGAAGCTCGGTGCGCGGCCCGGTGTTGACCCGCAGCAGGAACTCGCCGAGGGTGTAGCCCTTCTCGTCGCCCGTCCGGCTGTCGGTCACTCCCCCTTCGAGCTGGACGCGCCCCAGCGGCACGACCTCGGTGCTTTCGGTGAAGTCCGGCCGGTCGGTGATGATCGGCGTCTTCTCGGGCGTCCCGCCGCCCTGCGCACGCGCGGCCGGGCACGAAGTGACGGCGGCGATGGCGGCGAGCGCCAGCGGGGCGGCCCAGGCGGCGGCAGGCGCGCCGCGCGGGCTGTCAGGAAATCTCACGGGCATGTCGCTCCTGATTAACCATGGTTAATTATCTACGCGATAAGTGTACCACGGAGAGCGCGCGGAATGGGTGCCCCGCGTTGAATCCGTGCCGGTGATTGAAACCACCGGCAATGCTTTACGAAGACCGGGGCGGGTCCCCGGCGCAGCACTGCGCCGGGGACCCGCCCCGGTACCTTTCGCCCGACCGCAGGGGGCGACTTTATCAGATTACTTGACCGTGATCGTCCAGGTGTTCTGGTAGATGAAACCCCATCCGTCTGGGACGTTCGGGTAGAAGCCGCCTCCCGGCAGGAAGGTGGACGACTCCAGCGTCAGCGTGTGCGTCCCCTTGCTCAGCGGCGGGTGAACGAAGACGAAGCCCTGTATCCAGTTCATCTGGGTCGATCCGTAGCCGGTGGGCTGCGAGTAGACGACGGGCGGATCGAAGTACGTCGTCGGGACGAAGTAGCGGAACTTGTCCTCCCGGCTGCTGTCGATGATCGTCTTGCCGTCCAGGGTAATGCGCATTTCCGAAGCGTTCCACACGGACAGGGGCAGCACCGGGTCCGGATTGACCGGCACCGGGGTTCCCGGCTCGTAGCTCTCCCCGTAGTAGAGGACCATGGGCAGGACGAAGGGGGTTCCCGGCTTGAGCGTCACGTCCAAGTTACCCACAAGCACCGCGGGGTCCGACGGCGCGCCCGAGCCGCTGACGAGGACGCCCACGGGAAGGGGAAGGAATCGGACGTTCTTGACGGTGTCCGAATCACTGCCGCCGACGAACCAGGTGACGTAGAGCTTCAGCCACTCCTCGAGGGTATGGTCGTAGGCGTTCGAATGCGGCGGGGAGGGCCGCTGTGCGGTGGCGATGGTCCGTGGCGCGAGGCTGACGAGAAGCAGCAGCATAGCGCCTGCAACGAGAACAACAGGTAGACGTGCCATCGGTAATTTTCCTTTACTCTTCAGGCTTTCATGGCAGATGATGCCGGAGAGGTCGTGCCCTTCCGGCAAGCGGCTTGTTCCTCCTTCCCGGGGCGGCATCTGCGACAGTGCCGCCTTTGATCGTGTTCACGCCGCGCCCGATGATGCGCGCACGGCGTGCTTACTTGCTCGGTGGATTGTACACCCGCAAGATGGCAGATGTACGCCCGTCATCCAGGTATTTTTTACAGTCGCAAATCGGTACCGATATTCAGGTGATTTCGGGCGTCTCCACACGCCGTCCCGCCTCGCTCTCCGACGCGCCCGGCGCTTGCTCGCCTGACTCTAATCGATCACCCCAGGTCACCCAGTAGACCGTCCCGTCGGGGTAGTAATCGACGTCTACCCTCCCGTACACACGGTCGTCGTTGGACAGCCTTTCCAGCGCGGCGACGAAGGCTTTCGAAAGGTGCGGCGGGACCGTAACGGCGGTAACGGGACTCCAGTTGTCTCCGTCGTCCTCCAGAGTCAGCACGTTCTGCCGGAATTCGTGGGCGTAATAATCGGCCAGGTCGGCTACCTGCTGTGCGTCCAGGTCCAGACCGCCCTCGGTCTCAACCAGGACCACCCTGCCGTCCGACGTCGTATGCGTGACTTCAGCCATCGGCGCTTTTCCTCCGCGGTCACGCGCGAGAGGGCAGCGCGGCCAGCAGTTCGGCGGCGCGCTCCAGCGTCTCGTCCTTCTTGCAGTAGCAGAAGCGGATCAGCCGCTTGCCGTCCGGCGTTTCGCGGCGGAAGAAGCTGCTGCCGGGGACGGTGGCGACGCCCGCGTGCTCGATCAGCCAGCGGGCGAGCGCGGCGTCGTCGGGGAGCCCGATGGCGTCGAGCAGCGCGCGGGCGTCCGTCATGATGTAGTACGCCCCGCGGGGCGTCCCGACCGGCGCGCAGCCCGCGCCCGAAAGCACCGGCAGGAGGAAATCTCGCTTCGCCCGGTACGTGTGAGCGAGTTGGGCGAAGTAGTCGTCGGAGAAGCCGAGGGCGACCGCGGCGGCTTCCTGGAGCGGTGCCGCCGCGCCGACGGTGAGGAAGTCGTGGACCTTGCGAATGGCGGAGGTCGCCTCCGGGGGCGCGATCAGCCAGCCGATGCGCCAG
>DATLHN010000003.1:0-1544 GCA_035539875.1 Armatimonadaceae bacterium | reverse complement strand
CTGGTTGATGTAGACGCAGGCGGGTTTGTCGGGGCTGTACTGCGCGGGGACGTACACCCAGTAGTCGCGGTAGGTGCCGGGGAAGACCTTCGAGTCTTCGAAGCTGAATTTGAGCACCTCGCCCTTCGGGACGCCCGGCTGCGCCTGCGAGTCCGGCCCCGGCGCGTACGGGCCGGGCTGTATCTGCTGCGCCCGCGCGCCCGCGACGGGCAGCAGGAGGAGGGCGACAGCGGCGGCGAGGCAGGGCGGCGAGAGCCGGTTGCAAACTATCATCGGGCACTATCTCCGGACGGGAATACACCGCGCGCGGCGACGAGCGAGAGGATGCCTCCGGCGAGGACGCTGGACGCGAGCACGAACAGGCTCAGGGTGAAGTTGGGCGCGGCCCCGGCGGCCCCGGCGGCGGCGACCGACGCCTGCTGGACCTTGCCGACGGCGAACGGGCCGAGGAAGCCGCCGAGGTTGCCGACGGCGTTGATGAGCGCGATGCCGCCCGCGAGCGCGGCCCCGCCCCGCCGCGCGAGCGCCAGCGGCGGCAGCGACCAGAACGGCCCGAGCGTCGCCCACATCCCGCCCGCCGCCACCGAGAGCGCGGCAAGCGAGAGCGCGGGCGAGGCGGCGAAGAGCGCGGAGGCGACGAGCCCGAGCGCGCCGACCGCCGCCGGGATCGCGATGTGCCAGCGGCGCTCGCCGGTGCGGTCGGAGTGGAAGCCGTTGGCGACCATGATGACGCCCGCCGCCGTGTACGGGATCGCGGTCAGCAGGCCGACACGTACGAGGTCGTCCTTCGGGGCCATCGCCGAGATGATCTGCGGCAGCCACATCGAGATGCCGTACATGCCCGCGACCAGGAAGAAGAAGGTCATGCAGAGCAGGGCGACGGTGGGCTGCGCCACTGCCGCCAACAGCGACGCGGGCGCGTGCCCGCTGACGCTCTTCGTGGACTCCGCCCCGCTGTGGACGCGCGCCTCGATCAGTTCGCGCTCGGCGGGGGTGAGCCACTTCGCGTCTTTCGGGCCGTCCGGCAGGTACGCCAGCACGACGAACCCCATCAGGATCGCGGGAAGCCCTTCGAGGATAAACATCTGCTGCCAGCCGGTCATCCCCGGCAGGATCGGCGTCTTCATCAGCCAGCCGGAGAGCGGCCCGCCGAAGATGAAGGCGACGGAGTTGGCGGTCATGAACAGGGCTATCACGCGCGCCCGCTCCCGCGCCGTGAACCAGTAGGTCAGGTACAGGAGGACGCCGGGGAAAAAGCCCGCCTCGGCGAGTCCGAGCGCGAACCGGAGCGCATAGAACGTGGGCACCGAGTTGGCGAGCGCCATCGCCATGGCGACGACGCCCCAGGAGAGCATGATGCGCATGATCCAGCGTCGCGCCCCGACCCGCTGGAGGATGAGGTTGCTCGGCACTTCGAAGAGGAAGTAGCCAAAGAAGAAGATGCCCGCGCCGGTGCCGTAGACCGCCTCGGTGAACCAGGGCAGGTCGTTCATCGCCAGCTTTGCGAAGCCGACGTTGACCCGGTCGAGGTACGCGATGATGTA
>DATLHN010000002.1:0-15980 GCA_035539875.1 Armatimonadaceae bacterium | reverse complement strand
GCTGTGGCTCCTGATCGGGTTGCCGGGTTACAATGGGGACGGGAGGAGGCGACCACCGACGCATGACTACCACGACGATGCCCGCACCCGATGCCCTTTCGGGCGAGTCCTGGCCCCGAAGGCGGCTGTGGACCCGCGCCGAGTACTACCGCGCCGCGGAGGACGGCATCTTCGCCCCGGGCGAGCGCCTCGAACTGATTCGGGGAGAGATCTTATACATGAGCCCGCAACGCCAGCCCCATTCCACCGGTGTCCGGCTCACGGATGTGGCCTTGCAGGATGTTTTCGAGGGAAGCCCATGCGATATCCGGACCCAGTTACCGCTGACGCTCCCGGATGACTCGGAGCCGGAGCCGGACGTGCTGGTCGTGCGCGGGGGCATCCGGGATTATGAACGGCGACACCCCGGCCCCGCGGACGTCCTGCTGCTGGTAGAGGTCAGCGACGCGACTCTGGCGTTCGATCGGGATGTGAAGGCACGGCTCTACGCCGAGGCGGGCATTCCCGAGTACTGGGTCCTGGACCTGCGCAATCGCCGCCTGCTCGCCTACCGAGCGCCGAATGACGGCCTCTATCCCGAGCCGACCGAATACCGCGAGGACGAACAGGTCACGCCCGTGAACGCGCCGCGGCAGGGCGTGAGCGTTCGCGTCGCGGACCTCCTGCCGACAGCGGCAGCAGAGGACGCAGAAACGGGGCCGGACGCCGATGCCCGAGGATAACGACGGACCGGAAGTGGCTGTAGACCGGTCGCCGACGGACCTGTGGCTGATACGCCACGGGCAGGCCGTCGTGAACGTCGAGCCCGTCCTCGGCGGGCCGAAGGGGGACACCGGGCTGACGGAACTCGGCGTCCGGCAGGCAAAAGGGCTGCGCGACCGGTTGGCGGCGCACGGCGAGATACGGCCGGACGTCCTCATCGCCAGCACCCTGCCCCGCGCCTGGCAGACCGCCCGCATCCTCGCGCCCGCGTTCGGGGACCTGCACGTCGTCCCCGACGACGACGTGCAGGAGCTCCGGGTCGGGCCCGAGGCGGACGGGCTGAGCGTCGAGGAGTATACGCGCCGGTTCGGGTGGGTGGACATCCGCGCCGATCCGTTCGCGCCCGTGGACCCGGGCGGCGAATCCTGGGTGATGTTCACCCAGCGGGTCTGCACCGCGCTGGAGCGGATCACGCGGGAGCACGCGGGGAAGACGGTGGTCGTCGTCTGCCACGGGGGCATCGTCGACGTCTCCTTTCTGCACTTCTTCGGGATGCCCACGAACGCCATGCCACCCGTCGCCATGCACACCGCCAACTGCTCGCTGACCCACTGGCGCCGCCTCTGGAACCACGGCGCGATGCGCTGGCAGCTCGTGCGCTACAACGACACCACTCCCACGCCGGATTGACCCGGCGCGCCGCGCTTTGCTATACTGGACGAACAAGAAGCGTTGCCCGTCCGACGGGGCGGGGACGACCTTTCCGAGGTCTTTTGGCCGTCCGGTACGCCGTGCGGGCGGGCACGAGTGTCATCGCCGGCCCGTGACGGGCCTGGTGGGACGTGTTGCGCCGCCCGTCTGCTTCCCGTTGCGCGGGGCTGCCGTGTACCGGCTCCCGCCCGAGCGCAGGAGCGCGGCCGGGTGAACGAGTCCGCCCGCCGGGTCCAGGATGTCTATGGACGCCGCGTAGCAAGAAAAAGATAGAGCTAAGGAACCACGACATGCCTTTCAACAAAGACGATGCGGGCCGCTGGGTGCCCGTCTTCCCACGACACGAGCTCGGCACGGCGTTCGCCGCCGGCGTCTGGAACATCGGCCCCGGCGGCGGGCGGTTCGCACCGGCCATGCGACCGGTCCTTTCGCTGGAGGAGACCCTGGCCGGACTCAAGGACGCCGGCTGCACCCACGTCGAGTTCCACGACACCGAGGCGGAGTCGGCCGACGCCGAGAAGATCATGGCGGCGGTCAACAACGCCGGCCTGAAGGTGCACATGTGCACCGCCAACCTGTTCAAGCGCGGCCCCGAGTTCGCCAACGGCAACTTCGGCTCCCCGGTCGCCGCCACCCGGGCCGAGTCGGTCCGCCGCACCAAGGACTACATCCGCACCGGCATCGAGGTCTTCGGCGCGCAGGTCTACGTCTACTGGATGAGCAGCAACGGCTTCGGCGGCCCGTTCCAGGTCAACTACAAGGACCTGTACCAGCAGACGGCGGACGGCCTGAGCGAGGTCGTGAGCTGGATGCTCTCCGAGTACGGCCCGGAGCGCGCCCTGCCGATCGCGATCGAGCCCAAGCCGAACGAGCCGGTGAGCTGGGGCGCCCCGGCCGACTGCGGCGAGACCCTGGCCGTCATCTCCCTCATGCCGGACGAGCTGCGGCCGTTCGTCGGCACCAACCTGGAGACCTGCCACTCCCTCATGGCCGGCAAGCGCTACGCCGCGGAACTCGGGCTGGCGGCGGCGGCCGGTAAGTGCTTCTACGTCCACCTGAACGGCGGGACGGGCCTCAAGTTCGACGAGGACCTGGCGTTCGGCGACAACGACTTCGGCGTGGCCG
Source organism: Armatimonadaceae bacterium (assembly GCA_035539875.1). GTDB lineage: Bacteria > Armatimonadota > Armatimonadia > Armatimonadales > Armatimonadaceae > CALEKU01. Next base: position 13,442 of record DATLHN010000002.1, on the reverse strand, counting down.
TGGAGAGCGTCCACACCCTCCAGGAGATCGGCTACGACACGGTCGTCGGGATCGACGTCCAGCCGCTCAGCACGGACACTGCCGCGCAGCAGAACGCGTCCATCGCCCGCAGCGTCCGCAACTTCCGCCGGGCGCGCGAGGTGGCGGCGCGGATCGACGCCGCCGAGCTGAACGCCCTGAGGGCCAGGGCCGACCGGGCGGGCCTGTCCGAACTGTACGCCCGCATCCTGTCCGGCGTCGATGGCTAAGTAGATGGCTAAGATGGGGGCGGCGACCGGGTTCTCGCAGAAGAAGGCGGACACTCTGAATGGCCGCGCCTTTGACGCGGACGCGCCGGCGTCCCGCCCTCTGCCTTATGAGCGTCTCGACCAGAAATTCTTCGACATCGTCATGGGCGTCTGACCGGGAACGGACGCGCATCGGGGCGCGCCGCCGCCGCCCGCGGCGGCGGCGAGCCCCGACGTCCTCTACTGCTGCCCTGCCGCTTCTTCTGCCCGCCCTACTGTTGTGCCTGGCTGCCGCCGCGCCCCCCGCCTTCGTCGCGGCGGCGCAGGGGAGCGGGGCGTCCGCCAACGGCGAAGCCGCTCGACCCGCCGCGTTCCTCGATCAGCTCCTCGGCCGCGCCCGAGCCCGGGGGGATAAGCCCTACCGCTCCCGCGCCGCGAAGATCGACGGAGTCTCGTACCCGCGCTCCCTGGTCGTCGAGGTGGAGGCCGGGCGGGGCAGGACGGCGGAGGAGGAGCAGCGGGCGGCATCGCGCCTGTCCATCCCCCTGGACGGGCGCTACGAACGCTTCGCGGTGACGGTCGGGCGCGACGACACCGATTCCGAGCGCGGTGGCGGCCTCGCCCTTTTCGAGATCCTCGCGGACGACCGCCCGATCTACCGCAGCCCCCTGATGCGCTCCTCGCGAACCGCGGTGCGCGTGCCGCCCGGCGTCACCGTCCGCGCGTCCCCCGACCGGCTAGACCTCGACGTGCGCCGGGTGCGCACGCTCCACCTGGTGACGCGCTTCGCGTCGGACATCCCGCAGGAGGGGACGATGGTCCGCTGGGCGCGCGGCTGCGTGTGGGGGGACGCGCGCCTGTACGGCGGCGGTGCCCCGCCGCCCGCCGCCCCGCTGGACCCGGTCCGCGACGCGGTGCGCCTGGCCGCCCTGCGCGCCGCCGCGGCGATCCTCGCGCCGACGACGCCAGCGCGGCCCGCCGCCCGGTTTCCGGTACGCCTCGCCATCGCCCCTTTGTCCGCCCCGCGCGACTTCCCCGGCGGGGGGCGTCGCGCCGACGAGATCACACGCCTGCTGCGCGAGCAGACAGTGGCGGTACGCCGCGGCGGCGCTCCCGTCTTCGCCGCGCTGGATCGCGCCCAGGAGTCTCGCTTCCGGCGCGGGCTGCACGAGGGAGACGCCGCCTCCCGAGCGCACGCCGCGGCGCGGAACGTCGGCGCGGGCGCCCTGCTGGTCCCGACGCTGGTCCCACCCTCCGGAGGCGAACCGTGGCGACTGGAACTGCGCCTGACCCGCCTCTACTCAGGCGCCCCGAACAGCCCCGCCTCCACGACCGCGATTACCGTTTCCCTCCCTCCTGATCTCCGGTGATTTCCGTGCATTCGCGGGGACTATTGCCTGTATTTCTGGTAATTCCGTTTAAGGGCGGACGATCCCGGGCAGTTAACCCCAAGAAGGGGTGTTTAAAAACACCCTTTCCCGAGTAACCGGGGATCGCAGTCATCGAGAGACACACGGAGGGTTGAGATGAAATCGCTTATGAGGAATACGGCCGTCACACTGGCCGTCCTGGGTTCCGTTGGCATCGTCGGGACGGGAATGGCGCACGCGCAGGATGACACGAAGGCGGTAGAGCGCCCGTACCGCGTCAAGATCGGCGGCTTCTTCCCCACCGAAGGCGACGTCAAGGACGCTTACGGCAGCACCTTCTTTTCGGGCGGAGTCTCCTGGGACTTTTCGAAGACGCTCGCGACCAACCCGACCGTCTTCACGCTCTACACGGACTACACCCGGGGCGAGCGCGGCGACAATACGCTAGGGATCTGGGGTCTCGGCGTCGGCGCCCGCTTCCTGTTCGCGCCGGCGAACAGTTCGGGCCAGCCGTACGGCGAACTCGGACTGGGCTACTACAACGTGGACTTCAGTCCCGGGCCGAGCGCGGGCCGCGTCGGCGGCAAACTCGGCCTCGGCTACCAGCTAAACCAGGGCCTGTTCGGCGAAGTAGAGTATAACCTCATCGACAAGGTCGAGGGCGTGAACCCGAGCGGCGTCCGTCTCAACGTCGGCTACCGCTTCTAATCGCGATCAAGCCAGATATAAGCGGCGGGAGCGGGCGCGCTCCCGCCGCTTTTCGCCCTTCCGCGCTTCCAGTGGACAGGTTTCTGTTATTCGGACTGCGGGAACACCCTGGTCGGGAGCGCGGAAGGGCTTCGCAAAGAAAAATGTTGAAACTCACCCGCAATCCTGCGTATCTCACTGCGATGAGAAGGAATGCGCAACAGATCGTAGGACGCCCACGGAGGCGATGCGCGCTGGTGGCGTGAGAATTCTCAATTTTTTCGTGGAGGAAACGTGCATGCGTTTCATGAGCAAGCTGGCCGCGGTCTTCGCCGTCGCCGCTGCGCTGGTGGCGGGGGGTTCCGCCCAGGCGCAGACGCCGGTTAACCCGCTTCTGCCGACCCAGGGCACTACCGAAGTGTTCCTGAACGGCGACCTGACCTTCGAGCCGAGCAACGGCATCAACATCGACCTGGGCATCGGGCCGTTCCTGAACCCGAACCTCCAGATCGGTGGCATCCTCGGCATCACGGACCCGGACGAGGGTGACACCATGTTCCGCGTCCTGGGCTTCGCCAACTATCACTTCCCCGGCGCGTCCGCGGCTCTGCCCTACGTCGGCATTCAGCTCGGGTACATCGACTTCGGCCCGTCCGACACCTTCGCCTACGGCGTTGAGGGCGGCGTCAAGTACTTCCTGAACCAGAACGTGTCGGCCAACGCCGCGCTCCGCTACCTGGACTTCTCCGAGGACGGCCTCGACAACGAGTTCGGGATCCGCTTCGGCATCTCCGCCTACATCGACCGCTCCGGTCGGTAGTCCGCGGACACGACAGAAAAACAATACGGGCCGCGCAGCATTCGCTGCGCGGCCCGTTGATTTGTGGGTCGGCTTTCTACACCTACATGCCGAGGCCGGGGATCGGGATGCTCATGCCGCCGCCGCCGTGCTTGATGTCGAACTGTGCCCGGTCGATGTCCGGCGGGATGTCGGTGTACTGCGCGCGGAGCTGGTTCAGGCCCGCGTCCGCCTGCCCGAAGGAGGCGTCCACGCTCTGGCTCGCCCCGCGCGTGTTCTTCTCCGTGAACAGGCTGTTCAGCGTCTGCTGCGCGTCCGGCGTCGAGCGGCCGTCCGCGCCGCTGATGGCGGAGATCGCCTTGTTGGTCATGGAGACGAGCTGCGTCATCTGCTGGACGCCGCCCTGAAGCCCCTGGAGATAGCTGGTCGCCAGCGTCGCGCACGGGTTGGGCGGCGTGCGCTGCTGGAAGATGGCGTTCGCCTGGTTCCAGTCCTGGATCACCTTGTTCACCGCGGCCATGTCCATCGCCTTGGGCTGCTGCTCTGCGGGACGGCGGCTCGCCTCCTCCGGGTCGGGGTCGAGGAGGCCCATGCTCGGCGTTCCGGCGAGCATGGTCTTCGTCAGCTCCTGAAGGACCACCGTCATCTGCGCCTCGCCCTGCGCCTCCAGCTGTCGTCGGCCCGCCTCGAACCGCTTGAGCCAGCGCAGGTAGTCGATCACCTCCGCGGGCATGGGATTGCCCTTCGGCGGCGGGGCCTGGAGCACCGGCGCAGGCGCGGGGACCTTCGGCGCGGGCGCGGTCAGCACGGGGGCCTGCGCGGTCTGCGTCGGCGGCGCGGTCAGGACGCCCGCCGACCCGGTATCCGGCTTCTTCGCGCCCAGTATCCCGCTCGCCGACAGGAAGATCAGGCCGGCGATGGCGACGAGCGCCGCGCCCGCGCCCGCGGCGAGGGCGATCTTCTTCTTCCCGGACGGGTCCGCGGCGGCGACGGCGGGGGCGACAGCGCCGAACGAACTGGTGGGCGTGCCGGGCGGGAACCGGTTGGCCGGGTGCTGCTGCTGGGTGGGGCTGCCGGCGGAAACCTGCTGCGTCGGGTCCACGGACTCCGCGCCGCAGATCGAGCAGAACCGGGCGTTCGGGCCCATTTGCGCGCCGCACTTGGGACATCGTGCTGCCATCGCTGTGTGCCTACTCCTTAGACGTGGTGCCTACAGTATACCAGTACGGTCTTTCTCGCCCGGAACGTTCGTTCGCGCGCGCCGCCGCGACGGAGGCCCATCCCGTCGCGGCGGCGCGACAGCCTATATCGCTTCCCAGGCGCGCGACTCCGACGAGCGCGAGACGGCATCGAGTACCTTCTGGCAGGCGAGGCCGTCCGCGAAGCTCGGCGAGAAGGGCTTGCCCGCGTCGAACGCTTCGAGCATGTCGCGGATCAGATTGATGAACGTGTGCTCGTACCCGATGACGTGGCCCACCGGCCAGTACGCGCCGGTGTAGGGGTGCTCGCTGTCGGTGGTCTGGATCAGGCGGAAGCCCCGCGCGTCGGCCGCGTCCTCAGTGCTGTAGAACTCCAACTCGTTCATCCGCTCCATGTTGAAGACCACCGACCCCTTCGAGCCGTTAATCTCTATGCGGTGGTGGTTCTTTCGCCCGGCGGCCATGCGGGTGGCCTCGAACGTTCCCACCGCGCCGTCGGAGAAGCGCGCGGTGAAGATCGCCGAGTCGTCCACCGTCACCTGGCCCATCTTGTCCGACGCCTTGCCGCCGAGGCGGTCGTCGGACTCCGCGAGCAGCGGGCGCTGCTTGACGAACGTGTCGAGCATGCCATTCACCTCGGTGACCTCGCCCACGAGCCAGCGCGCCAGGTCGATGGAGTGGGCCGCCAGGTCACCGAGCGCGCCGGAGCCCGCCACGTCCCCCTGCAGACGCCACACCAGCGGCATGTTCGGGTCTACGATCCAGTCCTGGAGGTAGACGCTGCGCCAGTGGTAGACGGTGCCGAGGCGTCCGTCCTCGATCATGCGCTTGGCGAGCGCGAGCGCGGGAATGCCGCGGTAGTTGAAGCAGACGGCGTTGGGCACCCCGGCGGACTTCACGGCGTCCACCATCGACTGCGCCTGCGCGACGGTGTTGGCGAGCGGCTTCTCGCAGAAGACCATCTTGCCCGCCTTCGCCGCGGCGATGGAGATCGGGACGTGCGACTCGCCGGGGGTGACGACGTCGATCAGGTCGATGTCCTCGCGCGCGCACAGCGCCTCGTAGTCCGTCTCGTACGTCTCGAAGCCGAACTTTTCGGCGGCGGCCTTTACCTTGTCCTCGGAGCGTCCGCACAGGACCTTGAGGACGGGGTCGATGCCAAGTTCGGGGAAGAAGCGTGCGATCTGCCGGTAGGCGTTCGAATGGGCCTTGCCCATGAACTGGTACCCGACCAGGCCGATGTTCAACTTCTTAGCAGTAGCGGCTCCCATAGAGCGTGCCATTCCTTCGTCGGTGGGCTGTATTTGTTCACTGAGGTCGTTTCAGACACCGCAGGATACGCCCCCCGCCCGCTAAAATCCTCCCCGCAAAGCGCCCCGGGCCGCCCCCTAAGATTATAGGGGGCGGCCCGGGCGGGCGTGGGTGCGCAGGCGTGCGCTAAGGGCGGGTGGGCGCTTTCGCCGCCGGGGCGATCTTCGGGGTCAGGTTGTAGTTCACCTTCGCCTGCTGCATCAGGCCGCCGATGTAGGCGTTGAGCGCCCCGGCGTTCTGCAACTGCTGGTCGATCTGCTCCTTCTTGTACGCGGCCTTCTCCGCGGCGGGGGCGTCCTTGCCGCGCTGTACGAGCTTGATCAGGTGGTAGCCGAAGCGGCTCTTGATCGGGGCCGGGGTGATGTCGCCCGGCTTGGCCAGCTTCCAGCCCGCCTCCTCGAAGGCGGGGTCGAACGCCCCGCGCGGGGCGTAGGGGAGCGCGCCGCCAGCCGGGGCGCTGCCGCTGTTGTTCGGCCCGCGGTCCGCGCTGAACTGCTTGGCGGCGTCCTCGAACGTGATCTTCTTGGCCTGGATGTCGGCCAGTATGTCCGTCGCCTTCTTGAGGGCGTCCGCGTCGCGCTGCTTCTCCTCGTCCGGGGTCGGCGGCTTCGCGTCCGGCTGCGCGGCCATGTCGATGGTGGGGATCAGGATGTGCGCCAGCTTGACCTGATTGTCCAGCGTCGGCACGCTGCCCGATAGGGACCGGGTGAACGTCTTGCGGGCGAGCAGGCTGTTGCGGATGCTCCACTCGATGAAGCCCTCGGAGATGCCCTCGCGCGCGGCGATCTGCGACCAGGTCATCATCGTGCCGGTGTTGAGTTTGTTCGACTCGACCGCCTGCTCCTTCTGCTTCTTGATCTCGGCGGCCACCTCGGCGGGGGTGACGCTGACGCCGAGCCGCTTGGCCTCCTGCGCGATCACCTTCGCCTGGATGAGGTTCTGCAGGACGGGGCGGCCCGCGAACGACTGCACGGTCGTCAGCACGTCGTCCGCCGTGATGTTCTGTCCGTTGACCTGTGCCACCACGTTCGGTGCGAGCTTGACGGCGGGCGCGGCGGCGGGGATCGCCGCCTGGCCGGGCTTCGCCGCGGGCTTGGCCGCCGGGGGCTTCTGCGCGGGTGTCGCGCCGCCGGTCCTGGGGGCGGGCTTCGCCGCCTGCGCGTGGGCGGCAGGGGCCGCCGTCGTTCCGGCAGCGACGAGCGCGCAAAGAGACAGCGTCGCGGCGAAGAGTCGCGGCAAAGGTGCGGTCATAGAGAATGAGATACCTTTCGGAAGCAGGTCGCCAGGATCGGACGGTGATCGCGGGTTATGCGCGGCGGCGTTGCGCTCGCGTCGCGTCGGTGATCGACAGAAAATCGTATCGTATCGTCCGAAATGCGTCAAGCGGCGGGGAGGCGGGCGGCCACGGTGGTGCCCAGGCCGGGCGTCGAGTCCACCAGGAGAGCGCCGCCGATGCCCTCGGCCCGCTCGCGCATCGAACTCATGCCGAGGCCCGTGCCCGTCACCTTCGGGTCGAAGCCGCAGCCGTCGTCGGCGACGGTCAGCGCCAGCCAGCGGCCCTCGCGCCGCAGGTGGACCTCGGCGCGGGTCGCGCCCTCGGCGTACTTCGCCGCGTTCGTCAGTGCCTCCTGGACGATGCGCAGCAGCGCGAGCCGCGACGGCACGGACAGGCCGTCCATTTCGGACTCGCCGTCGATCGTGATCGGGAGGCCGGTGCGCCGCGACAGGCGCTCGACCTCCGCCCGAAGCCGCGCCGACGGGACGGCCGTGTCGGCCGCCCCCTCCACGCTCCACGGCTTGTTGAAGTAGGTCCAGTCGCGCACGCTGTTCATCGCCTCGCGCAGCGCCTGGGCCTCGTCGCGGAGCAGTGCCACGGGGGGCTCCCCGGGCTTCTCCGCCGTTGCTGCCGCCGCCGCCTGTTTCTCGATCGTGCGCGCGCTTACCTCCAGGCGCAGTACCGACGCCGCCAGCGCGTTCCCGACGCCGTCGTGTACCTCGCGCGAGAGCTTGGAGCGCTCCTCCGAAAGGGTCAGCTCCGCGCGCAGGGCGGCGACCTCGGCCTTCTCCCGGTCGGCGTTCTCGCGAAGGCGCCGGGTGACGAGGCTGACGGCCAGCAGGAAGACGAACCGCGTGGCAAGCTCCAGCGCCCACGGGCCGAAGTAGAGCGGGAACGGGACGACCGCCGCGGCCAGCGCGAGCGCGGAGCCGATCTGTACCAGCGCCGCCTCGCGCGGCTTCTCCAGCACCGTCTCCGCGGCGACGATGACGAACAGCACGGGCCACAGCCCGCTGTCGATGCCGCCGGTGAGGCGCAGCCCCGCCGCCACCACCGAAAGGTCCAGTACGGTGAAGATCCAGCCGTAGCGGTCCGGGTGCAGATGCCCGTACCCGCCGCGCTTGAACACCGACTTGGTCCGCAGGTAGAGGTTGACCGCCGCGAGCGCGAGGACCACGCCCACTGCGGCGCGCGAGACCGGCGGGAGGGGCGGTCCGCCGAAGCCGTAGGAGCGCAGCAGTATCCAGAGGCCGCAGTAGGCCACGATGAACCAGTAGACGCCGTTGATGTGCCAGAGGGAACGGGCGAACGGGACGTCCCGCGGCCCGCGGCGGCGCAGCCTGCGCCACAGCGCGGAGGCATGCGGGAGTGGCTGCTCGCCGCCCCCCGCGGCGTCTGCGTCGGCGGTCGGCTCGTCGTTCGGCTCGGCAGGAGTGGCGGACATGGCGGGCCTGGTTACGCGGCGGTCGGAAAAAATGAAAAAGCAGTGAGCGGGACTGTCACGTCTCCCGCGCGGCGGGCGTTTATCTCATCGAAGCGCGGCCACGTATGTACGGCGCTTCTCGCAGGGGAGAGTCAGGATCGAGCACACCGGATGCGCCTGTCACGGACGACAGGCGCGTTCGTCATTTTCAGGCCGGGGCGGCGGTGCGCCGCCCCGGCCTTTGCGCGTCAATACGCGCCGTTGAGCAGATGCCGATACAGGGCGCTGCGGAGCGCCTTGTACGCGTTCTCGGCGGCGACGCTGGGCGAACTGCTCGCCAGCAGGGATGCCTCTTCGGTCTCGATGGTCAGGATCGGCTCGCCGCGTGCGAGCAAGGTAGCCCCCCGACGCGAGATGTCGTAGATCTGGAGATCGCTGTCGAGCACCTTGTCCAGCGCGGCGGCGGCCTGCTTGGCGCGGTCCTGGGAACTGGTGCGGTAGATGACTTTGCCCTCCAGCAGGACCTCCGAGACGCTGCCCACTGCCGCCGTCGCGGGCGGGGTGGCCGGGGCGGCAGCTTCCTTCGTTGCCGAGACCGAGCGTACCTGCACGCGCAGCGCGTTGGTGACCTCGCGCCGGTTGATCGGCAGGCCCATCTCCTTGATCTGCGCGACCATGGCGTCGGCGCGCTCCTTCTCGGGCGGGTGCGTGCGGAAGATGCCCATTTCGATGTCCGGGCGCGTCTTCTGGTCGCGACCCAGCCGCTCCATGAAGGTCAGCGCGCCGACCGGGTTGTACCCCGCCTTGTGCGTGAGGGTGACGCCCGTGCGGTCGGAGTCGCGCTCGGCGTCCTGTCCGTATCCGTTCACCTTCTGGATGGCGATCAGCTGGAAGCCGGTGAGCAGGTTCATCGTGTCGGTCGTGGGGACGCGCGCCAGGATCGCCGCCAGCAGCCCGATCGCGAGCTGCGTGTTCAGGCGGCTCTGCTCCTTCTGGAGCTTGACGATGTGGTGGTGCGCGGCGTGGGTGACCTCGTGCCCGAGGACGCCCGCCAGCTCGTCGTCCGACTGGACGTAGTCGAGGAGTCCCTTGTTGACGTAGATGTAGCCGCCGGGCAGACAGAAGGCGTTGACGTCCGGGTCGTCGACCACGAAGAACTTGTAGTCGAAGGGGACGTGCTTCGACGAGCCGTAGGTCGCCGGGAGCGGGTTGGCGTTGGCCACCGAGGCGATCTTCTTGCCGATCGTCTCCACGCGCTCGACCAGCTTCGGGTCCCGGATGAGCTTGATCCCGGACTTGAGCAGGTCCTCGTGCGCCTCGCGCCCCATCTTGACTTCCGGGTCCTCGGCCGGGGGCTTCGCCGGCTTTGCCGCGGCGGCGGGCTTCCCGGCGTCCTTCTTCTCCTGTGCCGACGCCGGGGATGTCGGGAGAAGAAGCGCCGTGGACAGCGCGGCGGACAGCAGCACCGTCGCCGTGAGCGTCCCGCGGCGGCGGTACGGTTCGGGAGTCCGGCTATAGGGCATGCACCCGAGGTGCAGGAGATTCATGCGGTCGTCACCTCTTTCGTCGGGGCGTACGGCGAGCAGAAGCCCTGTCGCCTACTCTCCCATACTACCTTAGATGATACGACGCCCTGCGCGGTTTCGTTCACGCGCTCCGGCTTCGGACGACGGGAAGAGCACGCAGGATAAAACAGGGCGGGCGGGACCCCGGTGGTCCCGCCCGCCTTTTGCGCCTGTCCTCTTTTTGACCGTCCCGAGAAACGTGGTCGTTTCTACTGTCTCTTTGGACTCCGGCAGTCCGCGACCTACTTCGTCTGGTTCAGCTTGGGGCGGCGCGCGCCGGCCCAGTGGTTCTGGTAGTACGACCCGCTGAGCGAGTCGGTGCGGACCCCACCCCGGCTGGAGGCGTGGATGAACTTGCCGTTTCCGACGTAGACGCCGACGTGCGAGATGCCGCGCTTATACGTGTTCTTGAAGAACACCAGGTCGCCAGCCTTGAGCTGGCCCTTGCTGACCGGGGTGCCGATCTTGTACTGCTGGGCCGCGGTGCGCGGGATCGGCTCGCCCGCCTTGCGGAACAGGTAGCTGGTAAAGCCGGAGCAGTCGAACGCGCCGTTGCCGGTCGCGCCCATCCGATAGCGGGTGCCGCGCAGGGTCATGGCACGACTGACCAGGCTCTGGCCGCGCGAGGTCCGGGAACCGCGCGTGGTCGCGCGGTTGATCTGCGGCGGCGTGTTCTGCGCCACCTGAACGCGGGGCGAGGCCGCCGCTTCGGCCGCCGCGGAGGCGATCTCCGCCTCCCGCTCGGTGTCGAAGGGGACCGCACGCGACTGCGGAGGCTGCTGCTCGCCGCCGGAGGAACGGGTCGGCTGCGTCTCCGTGCGCCGCTCGGCCTCGGCGCTGCCGCCCGCCGCGCTGCCCGGCTTCGCCTCGGGCTTGTCGTCCGTCGGGAGTGTGGAGCGCATGGGGATCAGGCGGCCCACCGGCGCGGGAGCGACGCCCGCCCGGATGACCTCGGGGGCCGTCAGCTTAACCACGGTCCGTCCGGTGTTCGGACGTGCCGTTCTGGTAGCGGTCTTCGGTTTGCTTACGACTGCCTTGCGGGTAGATACCTTGACGGGGGGCTTCGCCGCCACGACCCGGGTCACCACGGGCTTGGGCCTGGGCTTGGCCGCGACCTTCTTGACCGTTCGGGCGGGGGAGGGCTTCGGAGCGGCCGTTTTCTTGGCGACGACGCGCTTCTTCGAAGCCGCAGAACTGCTGTTGCTCTTCTTCGCCTTGGCCGTCTGCTTCTTGCGGCCGGAGGTCGAAGAAGCGGCGGGGGCGGCGTCACGCGTCTTCTTCTTCGACACCTTGAGCAGGTCGCTGCGGACCCAGCCTTCGGTGCCGGTGGAAAGGCGGAGCTTCACCCAGCCGTCCTTGCGCTCCACTACCTTCGCCTTGCGCCCTGCGTCGAGCAGGGCCGTGGACTTGTAGCTGGTACCGGGACCGGAGCGGAGCCGCGCCGTTTCCGCGCGGACGTAGGCCTTGCGGGAGCGGGACTGGGCGTGAGCGGGGGATGCCGAAATAAGACCGATCGAGTAAACCGCGAAAGATGTCAGCGAAACAGCGGTGATTACTCTGCGGATATATGAGGAAGCACGATCCTCACCAGCGCGCAGAAACGTCAACCTTCACTTCCTTTCCGGGGCCTGACGCCCTCTGTAAACGTGTTTTGCTGTGTGGCGTAAGGAAGCACTGGTCGTGGCATTGAACCAGCACGCCGTCCGGGGGAAGGAACCACACATGACCGCTGACGCGAGCTTTACGTGTCCTGCACGAGAAACGGAAGGGACACTACTTTAAAACGATTGCCGACTCGGTCAGCGGCGAACACGGCAGCGCCCGAAGTGCAGGGGGCCGCCAAGCGACAGTATAAGGGCACCTTTCGCCGTCTGTCAACCCCTTTACCATCTCGCCGATCCCTGGCGGGACGGTACTTCCCGCCCCTCGCTCCCCCTCAAATCGTCGGTTCCCCTCAGAAGAAACCGTCCCGGCAAAAAACCGGTTTGCGCGAAAATAACAGCACTAAACGGTTTTCGGGAACCCCGTACCCTATCTCTGCGTCCTATCGCACGGTGCCACAAAAACAGCCGTATCGGTATAGAGGTATAGGTTCTTAATCTATTTTTAATGCAGTGATTCCGCGGTCGTGGTATCCTGCGGTCGTTTGCCGTCGCCGTGCTTCGTTTCGTCGTGCCGGAACCGTCGCCAGGAGAGTTTAATGCCCTTGAAGTCCCGCCGCTCCGCGTTCACGCTTATTGAGCTTCTCGTGGTGATCGCCATCATCGCGATCCTCGCCGCCATACTCTTCCCCGTCTTCGCCCAGGCCCGCCAGAAGGCGCGCCAGGCGGCTTGTCTGTCGAACCAGAAGCAGATCGGCCTTGCCGTCATGCAGTACACGCAGGACTACGACGGGATCATTCCTCCTGCGCAGATCGGGCCGAACGGGGCGATCATTTCCTGGCCCACGTTGATCTATCCGTACGTCAAGAGTCAGGAAGTGTTCGTGTGCCCCGGGGCCAACGACGACGTGTTCTCTCCGGACCCCGCGTACGTCAACTTCTCGGGAGCGGCGACGAACAAGAAGTACACCGGCGTAGCGGACACACAGTACAACAACTTCGGGGAAGGCGGCGACGGCACCACGAAGGCGCTCTGCCTGGTGAACAAGCTCTCCTACGGCCGCAACCTGATCCCCAATACGACCGGTGCCTGGCTCACCTCCGGTTTCAAGACCAGCGGCAACGTCAAGAGCGGCTTCGTGGGGACCGGCTCCGGCGGCGGCACGGGGACGACGTCCGAGATCACGGAGTCGGAGATCGAGGAACCGGCGAACACGATCCACATCGTGGACGCCATCACGGGCACGGCCTCCTCGAACGGGCCGCGCGGCCAGGGCAACTCCATCCGCGGCCTTCAGTCCGAGGACCGCACCGACCACTTCCCGAATGACACCGCCTCCAAGGTCGACTACCGCCACAACGGCGGCTTTGTCGCCCTGTTTGGCGACGGCCATTCGAAGTGGATAAAGTACGGCTCGACCAAGGCCTGTGACTGGAGCATCCAGTCGGACGTCTGCCCGTAAACCCGTCAGCCGGAATCCGCGGGGCGGGGGTGCGTATAACGCACCCCCGCCTTATTTCTTTGTGGCCCCGTCCGCACCGCAAGGGCAATGCGGAGCGGTATGGAGTACAATATCCGCCGGAAAACCATTCGTTTTTTGTGAGGCTGAATTGAAACTTAGCGAACTGACGCTGCGCGAGGTGCCGGTCGTTCACCCGGGGTCGCCCCTGGACGAGGCGATACGGCTGATGCGGGAGGAACCGCTCAAGACCGTGGTCCTGGTCGGCGACGAGCAGTACATGGGCATCTTCGACGAGGCGTGCCTGAACTCTCCCCTGATCCCGCGCAAGGTGGACCCGAGCATGCTGGAGGTCGGCCCCTACGCGGACAGCCTGAACTACGTGGGGCACCCGGACATGACCGCCGTGGACGCGCTCGCCCTGATGACGCGCCGCCACCTCAGTGTCATGCCCGTCGTGGACAACAACACCTACCTCGGCGTCGTCACCCCCGCCGACCTCATCGGCTGAGGGACCTGACCGC
>DATLHN010000001.1:0-2695 GCA_035539875.1 Armatimonadaceae bacterium | reverse complement strand
GTCTTGCTCACCAGGACGTCCACGACCGCCTCCTGGAACGAGGCGGCGAGATCGGGGATGGCGGGCGGCGGATCGCCCTTGAGGGCGTTACGGACGGCGGTCTTCAGGCCGGAGAAGGAGAATTCAAAGGTGCCCGGCAAGTGCGCGCGCGGCAGCGGGACGGCTTTCGGGTCGCCGGACTCCGCCGCCTTCTGGATGGCGGGGCCGCCCGGATACTCCAGGCCCATTAGGCGCGCGGACTTGTCGAACGCCTCCCCGGCGGCGTCGTCGCGGGTACGCCCGAGCAGGGCGTAATCGCCGTGGCCGCGCAGGTGGAACAGGTCCGTGTGCCCGCCAGAGACGACCAGGGCGACCGCCGGGAAGTCGGCGTCCGGGTGAGTCAGAAAGTTGGCGTAGAGGTGCGCCTCGATGTGGTGGACGCCTACGACCGGCCGGTCCAGCGCCATTGCCAGCGCCTTTGCGGCGGAGACGCCTACGAGCAGTGCTCCCAATAGGCCGGGCCGGTTCGTCACCGCGACGGCGTCAACGTCGGCCAGGCGCTTCCCGGCCTCGCCCAGGGCGGCCTTCACGACGACGTTGATCTGCTCGACGTGGCGGCGGCTGGCGACTTCGGGCACGACGCCGCCGTAGCGGGCGTGTTCCAGCATCTGCGAGGCGACTACGTTCGAGAGGATTCTCCGCCCGTCCTCAACCAGGGCGACCGACGTTTCGTCGCACGAAGTCTCGATTCCCAGCACGATCACGAATCTATTGTAGCACTCCGCGAGCGGGCGCACGCCGCCGTTTCCCGTCGCCGTGTTTAGTAACTTCACGTTCGCGGTTAAGCAAATAGAGGAGATTACGACGACAGAGCGGGTCACCCGCTCGGATATCATAAGGAGCGCACTCAAATGAAAAAGAACAACGTGATCGCGACGGGAGTCGCGGCATTGGTGGGAACGTCGATGCTGGCCGGACCGATGGCGGGGGTCGCCCTCGCCCAGACGGAGCGCCAGAAGGATAAGAACCTGACGCGTAACATCGGCGTCGGCCTCGGGGCGGCGGCGGTGTGGCAGGCTTTGAAGGGCAACGGTACGAACGCGATCCTGCTCGGCGCGGGAGCGGCCTATGCCGGTAAAAAGTACGAGGACGCCCGCAAGGCGCAGGAGAAGGAGAATTCAAGCCGCAATTCGCGCTACTCCTATGTCGCCAACGCGCCGATCCAGGTCAGCCTGAACGACAACCCGGTCCGCTTCCCGGACCAGAGGCCATCGGTCGTGGCGGACCGCGTCTACGTCCCGCTCCGCGGCGTCCTGGAGAAGATGGGCGCGGACGTGAAGTGGGACCCGCAGAACCAGATCGTCACCGCCGTCAAGGACGGCAAGCTGCTGAGGCTCCCGGCGGGCGGCGCGGCCACGCTGAACGGGGACCCGGTGGACATGGACGCCCCGGCCTACATGACGGGCGGGCGCGTCATGGTCCCGCTGCGCTTCTTCGCCGAGACCTTCGGCGCGGACGTGGCGTGGGACGCCAGTGACCGCGAGGTCAAGATCAAGTCCTCTTAGTCCGAACGCGTCGGACGCAGACGTGACGCCGACCCGCCCCGGGTTCCCGGGGCGGGTCGGTCCATTTACGGGTTCTCGGGCGCGGGCGATTGGCCGGCAATTGCGCCGGGTAAAAGCCGAACGGAAGGCTGCCTGCACGCTAGCAGCGGCCAAACCGAGGTAACAGGAGAGATAAGGAAAATGGTGGTCTTTCTTCCCCAGCGAGCCAGCGAGCGCCTTCCGAGGCCGGAGCGTTTTGCGTCGGAGGGTCCCGAGGGGAAGTCCGTTATGGTCGTCGGCGGGCTCGACGGAATCGGGCGGGCGGCGGCGCGGGTTTTCGCCGAGGCGGGAGCCCGGGTTATGGTCGTGGGAGCGACCGAAACCGAGGTCGTCCGGGCGCTCGGGGACCTGTGTACGGCGACGGACGACGAGGACGCCCTTCAGGGCGTCGAGGCTGACCTGGCCTCTCTGGACGACGTCCGGTACGCCTTTCAGGAAGCGGACCGCCTTTTCGGCGGCGTAGACGCTCTTCTCTACTTCGTGGACGGAAACCCGGGCTCCGTGACGGAGAGTGACTCCGACGAGATCGCGCACGCGCTGGACGCAGGCGTCCGCGGGTACGTCGTCGCCTGTCAGGAGGCGCTCGCGCGCATGCGGCGGCGCGGCGCGGGTCACATCATCACCATTGCGCCCCGCAGCGCACCCGGGCTTGACCGGACGAGCGACGTATACGCGATCACGCGCGCGGCCGTCGGGGCGTTTACAGAATCCCTCGGGGCGAAAGCGTCATCGGTCGGCGTTCACATCTCCCTGATCGAACCGGACCTGAGCCGGTCCGCGTCGGAGGATGACGAACATTACGGTCCGGTCGCCGCCTGCCTCCTCCGGTGCGTGACCCGGGGGACGCAGGCGCGGCGTGTTTTCGTCCACGCCGCGCCCCGCCGTACCGTACTTTAGTCGTCGGCAACGGGCGCGGCCGTCCGCTCGCGCATCCACGCCACCGCCATCCGGGCCGAGGGGAAGGCGATTTCGTCGTCCGCGACGCCGGACGGCTCGCGCCATACTGCGCCGTCCACCTCGTCCGCCTGAAGGGCCGTCTCGTACGCGGCCACCTCGCCGCGGAAGATCAGGTCCACGGTCGGGTAGGTCACCTCGCGGTAGAGATAGGCGTT